>NZ_FQUI01000025.1 GCF_900129175.1 Marinitoga hydrogenitolerans DSM 16785 | reverse complement strand
TTTAATCATAGAAACAGGAGAATAACCAGTTCTACCAACACCAGGGTTTTTAATCTCAGGAACAAGAGACCAGTCAATATAATCAAAAATGGTAAGGATATAAGCAAAAGAAGAATTAGATTTCATATATTCATCATAGACAAAATCGAGATAAAATTGTTTAGGATTATTACTCATGGTTTAACCTCCCTGTAAAAGTGTATAGTTTAATTTTACCGAATTAAACGATAATTTAACTAATTGTATTATACACCAGGGAGGCAAACCTCTTAAAAAGATAATATGAAAGTATTGTAAACAATAGGGTTTTAGAATTTTTGAAGATGGTATTAAGAAAGAGAAAGGGAGGTAATAAAATGCAAGTATCATTAGATCAGCTTATAAATGTTATAATGGCAAAATTGGAAGGATTGGAAATGTCTATGGAAGATTTAAAATTCAGAACTAATATAGCTCTTAGAATTCTTTATAAAAATGAATTATTGACAGAAGAGAATTTAAATGAAGCAATTAAAGATGAATTTAAAGCGCATACAGAATTAGAAGGTAAAAGATTAGAGTTACCTGATGAAAAGGCTAAAGAAATGTCTAAAGATATTTTAAATTGGATAAAAATAGATTTGGAAGAAATGAAAAAGAAAATGCAAGAATATGAAGAACAATTAAAACAAATGTTACAACAAGCAGAAACGCCAGATATTAGCGTTGCTCCACCAGATTTGTTAAATCAATTGGATCAAATGAAAAAAACTAATAAAGGTAATGGTGGATTAATATTGTGAAAATACTATAAAAAGCCCTTTAAAAGGGCTTTTTTATTTTATATTTGGGTTACCTGTATGCTGTGCATTAAATTTATATTGATTTACAACTTTATCATTTACGTCAATAATAGAAACAACGCCTTTTGAAGATGCGGAATATAAAAAACCATTTTCATCCATGGATAAATTAGTAGAATACCCTAGTTTATACTCCTTTTCGATCTTTCCGTTTTCTTTATTAACAAAAATAATATTATGATTTAAAGTAGTAAGAATAATATATTTTTTAGTTAACACACCTGTACCAGGAGCATATCCCACATAAGTTTTCCATAAAATTTCTCCATTATTCAGAGCATATAAAAATTTATTTTTTAAAGCAATGTATATTGTATTTTCAAATTCATCAATTAATGGAAAAGAATAAGGAATATCATCTAAATTATATGAAAACAGCAAATTACCATTTTTATCCAATATTGTGAATTTATTATCGGGTCCAGATATATAAATATTATTTTTAGTATCAATATTGAAATAGTCAGTTTTTCCATTTAAACTAATATGAAAAATAGGATTTAAGTTATTATCAAATTTATACAAATTTCCAAAAATATCGAGATCTATAATATTATTTTCATAATCTATTAAAGGACTTCTTTTTGAGGTTTTAATTTTAAAACTATTAATGGTTTCATTTTTTGAATTAAAAACAAGTAATTTGTCAGACCACAAATGCATTAAATATTTGTCTTTATTTAAAATAGTAACTCCTGAATATAACTCTCCAACATTAAATTCTTTTAAAGATTTCTCATTGTTAATAACAATCAAATTATTTCTAAAACCAGAAAGAAAAATCTTATTATTATAAATTACTGGGAAATCATACGAATAAGAATTTAAATCATAGATATTTTTTATTCCATTTATTAAATCTAATTTATAAAGTTTTTTTGAATAACCGGAAATGAATAAAGAATTATTATTTGCAGAAACACCACTATAAAAGATATCATTTATAATGTATAAATTTAATATTGCTTGAGAAAGAAATTTAATTTTAGGAGTTTCTATAATTTTATTTTCAATATAAATTTTGTTTTCTTTAATATCAAAATCGTCTATATAATAATCTTTGTCGTTAATATTTAATCTATAAAGTTTATTTGATTTTACTTTTTTGGGGATATAAGAATGATTTTTTAAAAATAAAATTTTTTCTTTTGGAATTTGAATATAAAAATTGTAAATAAAAAAATCAAATAAAGAATTTTTTAAATTAACAGTATCATAGAAAAAATAATCACCATTATTCAAATAAAGAATATTTTTATTTTCACTTGAAATATTTGGTCTAAATGATGATTCTATAACAATAGAAGGAAGGATCATTTCACCATATTCTGTTTTTATTTTCCAGAACTTATCAGATATAATCTCAATTGGAGAAAAATGAAAATTTCCGAATTTAGTTGAAATTCTATTTGTTGTAACTCTATTTTTAGAAACAGCTATTTTTAAATCACTTTTATAAATTTTAAATAATATATTAGAATCTTTGAATATAAAATAATCTTTTTCTATTTTTTCAAGATACCCTTTAAAAGTATAATAATTTTTTAGAGAAAAAAACATATTTGATTTTTCTGTTGGAGTAAATTCTATAGTTTTTATTTCGTTGATTGGTAATTTATTAACCTTGTTTTCAATTTTAAAAAATAATTGATAAGCATTAATAGAAAGAAAAGTCCCAGTTAAAGAATCATTAGATGTTGTAATTATTTTCACTCCAAACAGATATGTGAAATTAACAAATAACAAAAATAAAATTAACCATTTTTTCATAAAAACACTCCTTTTATTAATATATCAAGTGATCAATAAATATTATAACATAAAGTTAATTGAAATTGAATAGCAATAAAAGGGATAAGTGATGTTGAAAGAATAATACAAAGTAATTTTTTAGTTAACAAAAAGTTACTTAAAAGTTAATAGGTGTAAGTAAGATAGAATGTGCAATTTAAGAATTAAAAAATTAACATAAAAATCAAAAAAACTTGACAAAAAAAATAAAATATATTAAAATAATAAGTAGGTATAAAAAAATCGGGGCTTTTAAACCCCGATATGGTGGGCTCGGGTGGATTCGAACCACCGACCTCCCGGTTATGAGCCGGAAGCTCTCACCAACTGAGCTACGAGCCCTATATGATTTAAGCGATTAGATTATAACATCTAATTTAATTTTTGTCAAGGGGTTTTTTTGAAGGGAGTGATAAAAAAATGAAAACATTAGATGTTGAAAGTAAAGAAAATTTTAATAATCTAGATCCAATTAAAATAACATTAAATAAATATCCAAGAGTTCTTGTTTTAAAAGCTGCATTTGAAACTTTGAAAGAGGGAAATAAAGTAACTTTAGTTGAATTAGAAAAGAAAATAATTTTTCTATTAAATTATTCTTATAATATTAAAGAAAAAAGAAGACCCCATTGATTAATATGGGGTCTTTTTATTTTTATAAAATTTATGATGTTTAATGTTGTTTTTTAAAAAAAATATGGTAAAATACCTTTGTTAATAAATTCGAAGGAGGAATAGAGATGAATTTTAAAGATTATATTAGAGATATACCTGATTTTCCAAAGCCAGGTATAATATTTAAAGACATTACGCCATTATTAGCTACACCAAAAGTTTTTAAAGAAGTAATTGATACTATGGCAGATAAAGTTAAAGATTCAGATTTTGATACAATAATAGTTCCTGAGGCTAGAGGGTTTTTATTCGGTTCAGCCCTAGCATATAAGTTAGGTAAAAAATTAGTTCCAGTAAGAAAACCTGGAAAACTTCCATATGATATTGTTGAAGTTTCATATTCTTTAGAATATGGAGAAACAAGGATACAAATGCATAAAGATGCATTATCAAAAGGAGAAAAAGTTTTAATTGTGGATGATGTTTTAGCTACAGGTGGAACAATAAAGGCAATTGAGACTTTAGTAAAAAAACTTGATGCAGAAGTTTCTGGGATTTTATGTTTAATAGAACTGAGCTTTTTAAATCCAAGAGAAAAATTGTCAAATATCAAAGTAGATAGCATATTGATATATTAACTTTTGCTAAAAGGGAGGGGAAAATATGAAAGGTATAAAATTTGATTTTACAAATATGTTTTATCCTAATATAGAAAAAGGAATAAAATATGAAGACATCAATGGATATAAAAATAAGATGGAAAAAATAATTTCAGAAATTTTGGAGGAAGAACCAGGATTTGTTAAACTTCTAAAAAACACAAAATATCTAGATAAAATATTAGATATACAAGAATGGATACAATCATTTGACAATTTTGTGGTTTTAGGTATTGGAGGATCTGCATTAGGAAATATAGCTTTACAAACAACATTAAACCCATTGAATTATAATAATATGAATAATAGAAAAACTCCAAAGATATTTATAGTTGATAATGTTGATCCGGATTTTGTTGCATCTGTTTTAGATCAGATTGATCCGCATACTACATTATTTAACGTTATCTCTAAATCTGGAACTACAGCAGAGGCTATGTCAAATTATTTAATTGCTAGAGGAATAATCGAAAGTTATGGATTAGATCCAAAAAAACACCTTATATTTACCACAGATCCTGAAAATGGTATTTTAAGGAAAATAGCAAAAGAAGAAGGAATTGAAACGTTAGAAATTCCACCTGAAGTTGGAGGAAGGTTTAGTGTTTTAACTCCAGTTGGATTATTATCTGCTTTAGCTGGGGGCATCGATGTTATTGATTTATTAAATGGTGCAAAATCAATGCTTGAAAAAGTTTCAAACAAAAATATATATGAAAATCCGGCAGCTTTAAATGCCTTATTACACTTTTTATATTATAAAAATGGTTATAATATTTCAGTGATGATGCCATATTCCAATAAATTATTCTTATTAGCAGATTGGTATAGACAATTATGGGCAGAAAGTTTAGGTAAAAAATATAATATAAATGGTGAAGTTGTAAATGTTGGGCAAACACCAGTAAAAGCGTTAGGAGCTACAGATCAGCACTCTCAAGTTCAATTATATAATGAAGGTCCAGATGATAAAATTATAACTTTAATAAAATTAGAAAAATTTGAAAGAGATATTAAAATCCCTAAAGTACATGAAGAATATTCTGCTCTTTCATATTTGGGTGGAAAAACATTATCTGAATTGTTAAATACAGAATTATTTGGAACAGAATATGCATTAACAGAACATGGGAAACCTAATATGAAAATTATATTCCCTGAAATTAATGCATTTAACGTAGGTCAATTTTTCTTTGTATATGAATTTCAGACAGCAATTATGGGAAAGTTATTAGAAATTGATGCCTATGATCAACCAGGTGTTGAATTAGGTAAAAAAGTCACATATGCACTTATGGGAAGAGAAGGATACGAAGAATTTGCAAAAGAAGTAAAAGAAAAAGTTGAGAAAAAGGAAAAATTTATATTATGAAAATAATAGGTATAACTGGGTATGCCGGGAGTGGTAAAAGCACTATAGCCAAGATTCTAAAGAGTCTTGGCTATAGTGTTGTTGACCTGGATAAAGTAGGACATGAAATTCTTAAGGAGAAAAAAGTAAAAGAGAAATTAAAATCAGTTTTTGGAGAATTTATATTTGAAAAAGGAGAAATAAAAAGAGATAGATTATCTGAAATTGTTTTTAAAAATAATGATAAACTAGAATTATTAAATAATATATTACATCCAATTATAAAAGAAAAAGTGAAGGAAAAAATAAAAAAAATTAATAAGGAAATAGTTTTTATTGATGGAGCATTAATTGAAAAAATAGGTTTAGATGAAATATGTGATTATATTATCTTTGTCGAATCTTCTGAAGAAAATAGGCTAAAAAGATTAACTGAACTGAGAAAGATGCCTCTTTGGAAGGCTGAAAAAATAATTAATTCACAAAAAAAATTAAAATACAAATATAACTTTAAAATAGTTAATAATAACGGATTATATACAATTAAAAATGAATTATTAAAGATACTTCATAAAATTTAATTTGATTTTATATTATTCGATGTAGTATAATGTAATGTTAATCAAATCTATTCGGGAGGTGTTACGGGTGAAGAAGTTACTTTTAGTAACCTTGTTATTATTTGTTATGGTATTTTCATTTGGTGAAAAAATCAAAGTGGAATTTTGGCATGCTATGGGAGGGGGTCATGGAAAAACATTAGAAGAATTAGTTGCAGCATTTAATAGAGAAAATCCTTATGTTGAAGTTGTACCTGTATATGTAGGAAATTATGGTGCTTTATCAAGAAAATTGTTAAGTACAGTTGTTGCTTATAACGAAGGAACAAGGGATAATTTACCAGTTATTGCTCAAGCATATTCAAATTGGACATCAAAATATCTTCAAAGTGAAGGCATTGTTGAACCATTAAATAAATTTATTTATGGTGATGCGGAATTTAAAGAAGTATGGGAAAATCAAATTTATCAAGTATTTAAAGATATTTGTACATGGGGAGACACTATTTATTCTATTCCATTCAACAAAAGTGTTTACACAAATTATTATAACGTAGATTTATTCGATTTATATGGAGTAGAACCACCAAAAACATTAGATGAATTATATGAGGTGGCAACACAGTTAACAGAAGATGTAGATGGTGATGGACAGATTGATCAGTATGGTTTAGGATTTAGAACAACAGTAGATGATTTCCAAACATTCTTATATGCAATGAATGGAAAAGTATTAGAATATGCAGGTAATGGAAAGTGGAAAATAGTTTTAGATAAAGATACAACAGTAAAAACTCTTAATTTTATGTATAAATTGAAATCTGATGAAGTAGCATTTGTTCAAGGTGGATACTTAAATGATCCATTTGGAAATGGCCAAATAGCAATGTACATGGGAACAATAGCAGGAAAACCATATGTGGAAAAATCCATTAAAGGAAAATATGAATGGTCATGGTCACCATTACCTTCAGTTGATGGCGTGCCACATTCACCAATAGCAGGAACAGATTTAATTATGTTTGCTTGGGCATCAAATGCACAAAAACAAGCAGCATGGATGTTTATGAATTTCTTATTAGATAAAGTAAATCAGGCATATTGGGCAGTAAATACAGGATATGTTCCTGTTAGAAAAGATGTAGTAGAAACACCACAATGGAAATCATATGTTGCAAATGATGAAAAACCAACAATAGCATTGAATTCATTAAAAACAGCAGTTCCAGATCCAAAACCAGCAGCATGGTATGATATTAGAGGAGCATTAGGAACAATTACAAGTGATTTCTTATATGATAAAATAACAGCAGAAGAAGCATATAATAGAATGGTTGAAGAAATGAAAAACTTACTTATTGAAAATGAAGAATTAGCAGAATAAATTTTCTTTTATTGAGGCGTTAACGCGCCTCAATTTTTTTCGTTCGACAATTGTTACAAAAAATTAACCATTTAAATATATCAGATGATTTGACAATCATATAAAATGATGATATAATTTGTTTATAAAATGATAAAAAGGAGGTTAATTTTTATGGCAAGAAGGCCAAACCCAACTTTAAGAGCTAAAAGAAAAGAAAACCTAATGCAATCTATAATAAAAATTATAAACGAGGAATCCATATCGGAGGCTACAACAAGGCATATTTCTGAAATGTCTAATTTGACAATAGCATCATTACATTATTATTTTGGTTCTAAAGACGGTGCTTTAGTGGCAACAGGTGAAGGAATTTTGGATGAATGGATTAGTGAAATATTGAAAAAGAAAACAATAACAGCAGAAGAAAAAATAAGAAGAATATTTACACCACCAAAATATATGATAGCATTTTCTCAAATTCTTACGCATCCATATAGACAAAAAAGTGTTTCAAGAAAAGCAAAATTTTTAGATATGAATTTTACTAATGTAATCAAAGAATTTTTAAAAATTCATGAAATTGGATTAGATGATATTGAAAGGAGTTCGGAATTGATAAAAACATTTTTAATTGGATTGAGTTTTAAAATTATTGTTAATCCAGATATTTTAGATACTGAATTAGCTAATTTAAAGAACTTTTTTAATAAAAAAGAAGAATTGCCAGATATTAAAGGTTTTTAATGAGGAAAAATTTTCCTCATTTTTTTTTTAAGAAAAAAAGTATTACGTGAATATTTAGATTTAACTAATTGTAATTGAGAGTTACACCTTTTTTTTAGATTTTAAAAAAACAAAATACTATAGTATAATACAGTATTATATAAGTCGTAGTAAAGAAGGTGGAATCATGTTTTTTTACTTGTTACCAGCAGTTTTTTTTGGATGGTCTTTAGGTGCAAACGATGCAGCAAATATTTTTGGGACAGCTGTATCAAATAGAATTGTAAGGTATAGAGTAGCAACAATTATTTCTGCAATTTTTATTCTTATAGGAGCGATAATTGGTGGTGCTAAAGGTATTGAAACAATTAGCAATGTAACTGCTCAGAGTCTGATATCTGGATCTATCTCGGTTTTATCTGCAGCAATAACAATGACAATAATGACTTATCTTGGCGTCCCAGTTTCCTCTTCACAAGCAATAGTAGGTTCTATAATGGCAGTTGGATTAATTGAGGGTGGTGTTAATTGGGGAATAATTTTAAAATTAGTACTAGCCTGGATTGGGACTCCTATTGGGGGAATGATTTTTGGCTATATTTCTTATAAGTTTCTTTCTATACCTTTTAATAAAATTAAGTCTATATATGCAAAAGAAAGGGTTGTTCAAATAGCTACACTTATTATAGGAGCTTATGGAGCTTATTCTTTAGGTGCAAATAATGTTGCCAATATAACAGGTGTGTTTGCGAGTACAATAGGAGTACCAATGGCGGCATTAGTTGGTGGTTTGGCTATATCTTTTGGTGTATTAACATATAGTTATAAAGTTATGATGACAGTTGGAACACAAATAATTGAATTAGATTATTTCTCAGCTGCTATTGCTGTTTTAGGTGAATCAATAACTGTATGGATATATGCTTTATTAGGAATACCAGTATCAACTTCCCAAGCTATAGTTGGTGCTGTAATAGGTGCAGGATATGCAAGAGGTTCTAGATTAACAAATAAAAAGGTTTTATTAAAAATTTTAAGTGCATGGGTTAATACACCGATATCCGCTGGACTAATCACAGCATTGATATATTTTGTATTAAAAGTAATATTTAAAGTAGCCGTATAAAGGAGGTATTGTTATGGGTTTATTTTTTGGAAAAAAAGAGAAAAAAATTATTGAATTATTCAACGAACATCTTGAAGCTGTTGATAATACTATCGAAAAATTAGAGGATTTGATAATTAATTTAGATAAAGGAACAGAAAAAATAAAAGAATTAGCGGATGAGGTTAGGAATGCAGAAACAGAAGCAGATAAGATTAGAAGGCAGGCAGAATTAGAAATGTATTCTGGAGCATTTCTACCTAATTTTAGAGGAGATCTACTGGGAACTGTAGAATCGATGGATAGAATTGCTAATAAGGCAGAAAGTGTAGCTGATGAAATCGAATTGCAAAATTTAAAAGTTCCAGATGAGATATTATCAGATCTAGAAGAATTAATAAAAAAGTCCCAGGTAACATATAAAGCAGTAAAAGAAGCCGCTAAAGAAATGTTTGAAGATTTCGAAAAAGCAAATGAAATGATATTAAAGACAGAAAATTATGAACATGAAACAGATATTATTGAAAGAGATATTATTAGAAAGATCTTTTCTTTAAATATATCTCTTGCAGAAAAAATACAATTAAAAAAATTAGTTCACAGGATTGCTGACATTTCCGATACGTCTGAAGATGTTTCTGATAGGATCCAAATTATCATATATAAAAGAAAAGTATAGCTTCTGCAAAAAGCAGAAGCTATACTTTTTATATTATAGTATATTTATAATTATATGGTATTCAAATGAAGTGTTTTCCGACCAATTATAAATAACCAATTCAACTAAATACATACCTGACGAATCAAAAATATTAGCAGGAATATTATAAGATAGATCAGTTATTGAAAAATTTGGAGTATCTGGATCATAATCATCAGCAACTCTTATTCTATTTTCCCAATCAACCATATATGTTGTTTCATCAATTTTTGCTACATTAATTTCAGCACCTTCATAAAATAAAGTTAAGTTATTATTCCATTGAAGGGTGATGGATTCTCCGTAATAATATGTATTAAAATTATTTGGGGATGTTATTTCCAAAGTGTTTTCTGGATATAATGCACCTAAATATATGTTTTTTGTATCAACTATATTATCATTATAATCGTACACTTTTATAGTATAATTAGTATTTTCATAAGAGTTTAAATTAGAAACATCAAAAATTTTTTCATTATAATAATAATTATCTTTTTCAAAATATAAATCAGTTATATATACGTCATTTTTCCATACTTCGACATTTTTTACGTTTTCAGGATTAGAAATATTTACATCAAATCTTAAAGCTAATTCTGGAGTGGGATTACCAAATTCATCTGGTCGTATTCTTGTTATACCCTCTATTTCATAATCTGTTATTTGAGGTTCTTGCATATTTTGTTGATTGAAATCAATAGTAGATATTATTAATGGATTTTCAATTCCGCTGATTAATCCTCCAAAATGAGCATTGGGGAAATTAATGGTTATAGTTTCTATTTCTATCGATTCTACATTCATAGTCCCTTCTAATGTTATTTCTGGCAAGTATATATTTAAATCTTTAAATTTTTCTGGATTTTCAAAAAATACTGCAGGGTATAATATAACATTACCCCCTATATGCATTGGATAATTTATATCCGTAATTGCTAAGTTTGTAATATTTTGATAAAATAGTTCCCACGTTGAAAATAAATCCATTGGTCCAGATGTAATGTCATGATCTTGATATAAATAATCCATTATGGAATCCTGTAAACTATAATTTATAGAATCTTTTAAAGAAAGTATAGAATTTTGAATAGATGCAACACTTGTTTCAAATAAATTATCCCTTGCGTTTAACATATTCCCTAAAATATTGTTTATTAATTCTTCCTTAGTAATAATATAATCATCAGTCAGATTATAAAATAACTCCATGAATGAAGCTTCTGGTGTTTCTGATGCGATAATATCTGTAAATGTTGCAGAAGGTGTAGTCAGATTATATAAGAATAGTCCTTTACTTGGAATATAAATATTGTTTAATATAAAAGATAGCATGGAGATAAATCCTTCATCAATGATTAAATAGTCGTTAGTATCAAATGTTGGGGAATATCCATCATCAGCAAATCCCTGGTTTTTAAATTGTTCTAGTAATTCCCAATCGAATATAGCATCACCCAAGGTGTTTTTATCAATGCCAATAAATTCTATACTTTCAATATTTTGGTAATCTTTTAATATTAGATCTGTATATAAACCTAAACTTTTTCTTTGTGGTTCAGGATTATCGGTATATGTTACAGTTGCTTCAATATGTAGTTCAATATCATTATTAATTATACCATCACCATTCCAATCAAAATCATTTATTTCCCATTTAAAATTTGCATCAAGATAATTATCTAGCTTTAAATTTTGAGCATAGTTGCCAATCTTTTCTATTAAATTTATTATAGAGGTTTCAAGCGAATCAGGCATATTAATTATATTTGTAATTAATTCGAAAATATCATTATTTTCTAAAGATAAGAATATTGAATTTATAAAATTACTATGATTATTTAAAATAGACATGACATCATTCGCTAATGATGGAGTATTTAAAAACACATAAGCGATATTTCTATAAGTTTCTGTTGAGATAGCAGAAATATCAGTGTTTGAGTTTAAAGTTATTATTTCAGGTGTAGGAATTAACGTAATATCATAACCAAAATTAGCTGTAAAAATTGAGAAATCTATTATATTAACCTTCCAGTCTTCTAATTTATAATCATATATATTAGACCATATATCTTTTTTAACAATATTTAATGCAGGTCCTATATCAAATCTTGAAAATTCAGGAGGTACATTTTCTTCCCATGGGTCCATTCCATAATAGTATATAAACGAAGCAAAGTCGGTTAAACCAACCTTTCCATCTAAATTGAAATCTCCAAGTAATCCACCCCACTTCCAATTATAAGGGTTCCATTCTTCAAAATCTTTATTTATAGAAGTCCTTGAAAAGTAATTGATTTTTTCTATTTTGAAATTTTTTGAATGAATTTTTAAAAGTGTATCCCCAATTTCTGCAATTCCAGAGGTAGAAACAGCCACAAGTATCTTTCCGTCCTTTTCTTTTATAATACTCATAAAAGATGGTGGGATTTCAATTTTATCAGATGTGATATTCTCAATTAAAAATTCAAAAGAATCTGCTTCTATTTTTGATTTAATGAAAGAAATATTTTCAAAAGACTCAATATAAATAATATTAGTTATATTATTATCTAAATTATTTTTTAAATTATTGGTTTCTCTTACACAACCTATTAATAATAATGCTATTATTACAATAAATAATATAATTTTATAGTTGCGCATTCAAAATCCCCCCTTTCACTCTGAATCTGTTATTTCTATATTGTTTTCAATTTCAAGTCTAATAGGTGTAGTATTATCTTTGAATAATACAAAACCATCAATAATATCAATAAAAGTATTAGCAAAAAGTCCTTTTTTACTTATTTCAAATTCTGCAATTTCTGTATTGGATAAATCAAAACTTGAATCTGAATATATAGAAATGATAATCTCCATATATTCCTCATTATTCCAATTATTTGATTTAATAGATGACTTAATAAAACCATTATTAGAACCAATTTTCAAAGAACTGGAATCAATAGATATTGATTCTGGATCAACCTTTAAATAAATCTCTAACCCTCTCACATCATTTATATCATTTCCTTGTGTAATAATAGAAAAGGTGGCTGTGTCAGTTAAATTAATTTGATCTTTACTAAATCTAACAAAATTATTATATAACGTGTTATCATACATAAATGATTTTACAGGTGAAATTATTATATTATTTCCATCATCAGCTATTACAGCATAGTAATAAATACCATCATATTCTTGTCCGTTAAATAGTTCCCATAACTCTATTTCCATAATATCACCAGAATTACCAATTAAATCATTTTCAAAAATATTTGGTTTTGTGGATACTTCACCCCAATCATTCATCATTAAAACATAATACTTTATCTGAGAATTTGATAAACTTGTTGCAATAAATGATATTTTATCTAAAGGAGTAGATCTTTCCATATTAGAAGGTCCATCTATATCTAGTTTTAAATCATTATTTTTTAAAATATTAAAACTTCTTATAGGAGATATATAATACTTGCTGTATTCAAGATCATTTGTTTCAACTAACCACAGGTAAATTCCATCTTTTAATTCCAAGTTATAGTAATTATTTTGTGGATAATCGAAATTTTCAATATAACCAACTGAAGTCTCGATGAATTTTTTTGCAGATGTGAGCTGGAATGAATAATCATAAATATTATCAATATTTTCCCATGAAAAAGTTAGATTTGTATATGGTTCAGTAGAAATAAATATTTCACCATTTAGCGGATTGTATAGATTTATTATATTTTCTTCAGTTGGAGACCACCAATCTTGTATTTCAAAAGCAAATTTGGCACTAACAATATTTTCATTAAAATCTTTTAAATACCATGAATATAAACCTTCATTTTCAAATGTAACATAAGTCCAATTATCGCTATTTGTTGGTTCTGAATATATAATATTACCATCTTCATCCATTATTTCAAAAATTAAATCATTTAAATGTTCAGTAATAAAATAATTAGTATGCCAACCAAATGAAATAGTATAATAATCAAATATAGACATTGGTTCTGGATAATCCAATAATACTTTATAAGCATCTGTGTTAACAAATAACCATCTATGTTCTGTTTCTTTATAATTATCATAATTTTCAGTAGGAATAGATACCCACCATTTATAAATGCCATCAGGCAAGATCTTTGTAAAATTAAAGGTTATTTCTCCGGTGACAGGATCTGTATCTGTTGCATAATCTGTTGGAGTTACTATTGTATCATATGTGTTATCCCATGTATCAATAGGTTTTATATGTAATTCAAAATTTCCAATATATTCAGGATCATATCCCCATATAAATTCTATCTCATTTGTTAAAGTTGTGGTTGCTTCCCCATCAAGAGGATGAATTGAATGTAAATCTAATAGTAATATGCTTTCTTCAATATAGAAATACCATATTGGGCCTTCAATATAATCACTATCATTGATATAAGCTCGTATTTTCCATTCGTATGAGGTATTAGGTAAAAATCCATCAACGAAGGCTTCAGCTTCATAATTTCCAAATTCATCGTTCCGAATTGTATCAATATCTTCAAAAACTTGCCAATTTTCAGAATCTTCATCTCTATAATATAATTTAAATATATCATTTGATGATTTTTCTGTAGGTAAATTATTAACCCCCCATTTGAAATATATTTCCATAGATGTAGTATCAATAGGTGCTTGAATAAATTCTGGAGGTTCTATAGGATAAAAATATGTAACTTCCTCAACGGTTCCGACTTTAAATTTATTATATTGGCTATCCAAGTCTATATTTTCAAATGTATCTGGATTAGTGTAGTATCCTTCAACCCACCAGCCATATATACCACTTTCTAATTCAAGAGAAATTGAAGTCGTAGTTAGTTGATAATCATAGTAATTCCAAGGTTCAGTTAATTGTTCAATATGAAGTATATAGTAATCCGCATCGATATTAATATTTTCATTATTTTGATGAAAATATGCTTGCCATTCAAAATTAATAATAGTTGGTGACTCTGTGAAATGTCTATCATATTCAGGTTTTATAAGATCTATGAAATAATAATTTTCTTCTGAAAATACACTAAACCAATAAGGGTTTTCAGGATATATTTTCTCGATTTTACCATTTCCAAAATCAGCATATCCTATAACAGCCCAGAAATAATCGCCTTCATTTAAATTAATAGTAATTTGTGTATTAGACGTTTTGATAAATTTTAACAGATCTTGAGAATTGATATATTCATCTATATAATTCCAAATATTTACTTCACTTGTATCAATTAATACTTCATAAGTGATTGTAGCATTTAAATCAGGGGATAAATGCCATCTTAAAGTAACAGAAGTTCCAATAATGCTTATATCGTCTTGATATATGAAATATTGTTCTTTCCCTAAATCTTCTATATTAATAGTAAATGTTGAATCTAAACCTTCTATTAGACCTTTAAATGTAGAATCAGGTAATTCGAACAAAAGTTCTGTTGAATCATAAGTTAAAATAAGAGAGATATCAGGTAAGAAAATATTTAAATCTGAAAAATCTGTGGGATTATCAAAATATATACCCGGATATAAATTGAAAGATTGATTATATCCAATAGGTATTTCTACACTTTCTGATGGATTGTTAATAAGATTAGCCAAATCTTCCATTTGTTTTAAAAAATTCATTGAATTATTAAATATATAATCTGGAACAGGAGGTTTTTCACCAGAAGTTATGTCATGAGAATTTTCAATATAATCCATAATTTTATCTTCAAAAAATACATTAATTAATTTATTAAGAGACAATAAATCATTTTTGATGTTGTTAATTAATTCAATAGATTTATTATAATCTCTAAAGATTAACATATTTCCAAATATTGAATTTTGTAATTCTTCTCCCAAAATTTTTTCTGAATCAGCAGGAGGAGGGTTTTTTAATAAATCAATTAAGAGATTAGAAATATATTTTTTCAAGTTTTCATCATTATTTATAGCATTTTTGATATTTAAAGAAGGATTATTAAGATCATATATAAATAAAGCTTTTCCTATAATACCAATAATGTTGGTGACTAAACTTATACCAGAAACAGTTCCTTCGTCTATTAACAGATAGTCATTATTATCAAATGAAGGAGTATAATTTTCATCTATATTCTCATCAAAAAATAATTCATAATCAAATACAGCATCTCCACCATTTTGATCAATTCCAACAATTTGAGGAGCAGGATATATCTTGAAAAGTTTATAAAATTCCATGTTTGTAATACTGCCATCATCATTTTTAATTTTTAACATTAATGGTGAAGTTTCTTCAATGGTTCCATCACCATCCCAATCGAAATTATTTATTTCAAATTTAATATCATTATATAAATATCCATATTGTACACTTCCAAGTAGATTAGAAAATTCATTTATATCTTCTATTATCGTTAATAATGCAGTTTCAGTAGCCTCCGTCATATTGATTAAATATTTTATAATTGGTGTAGAACTTTCTGTTAAAAAAGAAGATGAAATTGAGTTTATAAGATCAGGATTGTTCGTTATGAAATCTGTAATAGTGCTAATTAATGTAGGAATTTGTTTTAGTCCCTTGACAATATTTTTTTCTATATTATCCTGGATTTCAGAAATATCAGTATTTGCATTTACTACGATGGTTGGTTGGGAAGAAATAATATTTTTACTATAATTAAATGCAAAAATAGAAAAATCTGATAAGCTAATTTTTCCATCAGGAACTGCCAAATCAAAAATATCATTCCATATGCCTTTATGAGAGAAATTTTTAGCGGGGCCAATATCAATTAAATCAAAATCTTTCATATTGCCATCAAAATTGGATCTTTCACTGCCATAAAATACTGTAAATGATGAAAAATCACTTATTCCGACGCTACCATCAAAATCAAAATCGCCTAATAACCCAAAAGAAACTCCTTTATCATAGTAATCAAAATTTTTTGTAATGGAAAATCTGTTATAAGTTTCAACATTATTAATTTTAAAATTGCTCGTATTTATTTTCATAATAATATCTCCAGAACGAATAGTTTTTGGTGAAGAAATAGCAATTTTTAAATATTTTTCTTTTTTTATTATTTTTAGAAATTCCGAAGGGATATAAATATTTTTTGCATCTATATTTTCTATTGTTAGTTCAAAAGAATCAGCTTCTATATTTGATTTCACTATAAACTCATCACCATTTTTTTCAACAAGGATAGAATTTAAATTTTCTTTTGTAGTATTTTCTGAATTTCTAAAATTAAAACAAGAAGTTAATAGAAAAATTATTAATAACGCAATTAAAAATAAAGTTCTTTTTTTCATACTTTCACCCCCTTATTCCGAGATGGTGACTTTTATAGAGTCACCTGTTGAGAATATTATTTCTGGCTCATTTGGTCCAAAAATATATGTTGATTTTTCAAATTTTATTTTTGTATTTCCATCATTAATAGAATGTAATGTGATTTCTATTATGTTTTCTGGTATTTTAAAGTTATTGGAATTCGAAATAATACTAAAAATAAATTCATTATGGTCATCATATTCTATGACTTTTTTAATAATATGAAAATCACCATTATTAAAGACATTATTTTCCAAACATTCATCAGGGTTTATTG
Source organism: Marinitoga hydrogenitolerans DSM 16785 (assembly GCF_900129175.1). Taxonomy (NCBI): domain Bacteria; kingdom Thermotogati; phylum Thermotogota; class Thermotogae; order Petrotogales; family Petrotogaceae; genus Marinitoga; species Marinitoga hydrogenitolerans. Next base: position 15,492 of record NZ_FQUI01000025.1, on the reverse strand, counting down.
TAATAAAGAGTGGATCATATCCAATTCTTATATCAAAACCATAAATATTTTCGATAAATGAAGATTTTATTATGAAGGAAGTTGTTGAATTTTTACTCAAGTTCAATGTTTCAGGATTGAAATATAAATCTGCTAAAGCTCCTTCTTCTTTTTTTATAAAATTAAAGCTCCAAATAGGGCCTGGTATTTCATACATCCCATCTTTTGCAACAATTCTCCAGAAATATGTTGAAGAATAATCTAAAATTACATCTTTTAAGAATTTTGTATTTAAATTTGTGCTAGTATAGGTATTTTCTATTAGATTGTTTACTTCATCATATATATCAGAGAGATAAAAATCAAAGGTTAAAGGTGTACCTTCTGGGTCATATGCATTCCATTCAAATGAAACCTGTGTTCCAACTACAGTATCAACATCTGGTTTATGATTATCATCAATAACAGGCGGATTATTATTAGAAATAATAGTGAATTTTCTTATTTCACTATTCACATAAGGATTAATTCCATCAGATACTGTAATATTCCAATAAAAATCACCGGGTTCCGGTAATCTGTATGTAAAAGATATTTCTTTTTCATCTTCTTCATCTAACGAGAGTACTTCTGTCATATTTGCATTTGTTTTTCCAATCGATAATTTATAATTTAGTGTTGAATTGTCTGTATCAGTAGCTATCCAACTAAATTGAATGTCATTTGTATCAAATGTGGCATAATCTGTTGGACTTATAAGTGAAATCATTGGTGGGTTATTCTCTGGAGGAAGATATTCAAAGGAAGAAACATTTGATTCAGAAGTTTCTTTACCATCATAGGCTAATATTTTCCAATAATATGTTCCAACAGAACTGAGGGAGTATGTGTAAGATGTTTTATTGTAGTCAGATACAATATTTGCCAGGCTATTTTGAGATTTTCCGAGAAAGAGATCAAATGTTAAAGGATCCTTATCCAGATCTGAAGCTTCCCATGTGAAAGTAACATTTGATTTTTCAATTATTATATTAACTGGAGATATTAAATAAATTTCTGGTTTGTGATTAATAGTTGAATCGGATGTGGGCTGGTAATCAAATTGTGGAGCTTCATAAACTATGATTTTATAATTTTCATTTGGTTTGTCCCAGAGTTCAATTCTCCATTGATATGTTCCTTTAAATGGTGGCTCATATGTATATTGTGTATTTGTTAAAGGAAGAGTATTTAATTTTTGAAATTCATTTCCTACATATTTTAGATAAATGTTATAATAAATAGCATCGTTCTCGATGTCCTGAGCATTCCATTGGAAATCAACAGTTTTTTCTTTAACTATTTGATTATTTAATGGAGAAATGTATCCTATGAAATTTGGTGGGTTATTTTCTGTTGGTTCTAAAAAAATATTAACTGAACGCAGCTCTTTAGCATATACTTTAGCGTTACCATTTGTTGGAAGATAATAGATTTTTGAAACTTCATAATTATACTCTCCCGCATCTGAAGTAAAAAGGTATTCTCCATTTTCATCAGTAAGAGCGGTGATTTTTAAAATACCATTTTGTGTAATTTTTATTTGAGCACCAGAAATAGGAAGGTTTGTGTTTTTATCTTTTACAACAAATTTTAAACTACCTTCCTCTGTAGGTTGGAGACGATCACATGAAAATAAGGAGAACAGCAAAATGAAAATTAAACACAAAAAAAAGATTTTTTTAACCATTATTCCACCCCCTTGAATTAAATATAAATTAAAACAATATTAATCTTTTAATCATTTAGACCTCTATCAGACGATAAAGTTCGTTAATAAAATGTAAATTTTGAACTTTTTTATAAAAAACAAGTCTTAATAAATGAGGATATATTAATAAGGGAGGGAACCCTAGATGAGAATTGGGAATAATTATTTAAATCAAACGAATAGATTATCTAACTTATCAAATTTATTACTTCAAAGATCACAACAACTTTCAAGTGGGAATAGATTAATAAATTCAGCTGTTGATCCAGCAGGTTTTTCGATGGCACAAAGATTAAACACACAATTTAGATCAGCATATCAAGCAGTAAGAAATATATACGATGGAATTGGTGCGCTAAATGTTGCAGATCAAGGTATTTCTTCAATAAATGATACAATTGGTCGTATGAGAGAACTTGCGGTAAGAGCAGCAAATGATACCTTACCAGAAGAGGCAAGAAGCGCTATACAGGAGGAGTTTAACCAATTAAGACAGGGAATTACCGATACAGTAAGAAATACGGAATATAATAATCAACAATTATTAAATGGAGAATTTCAGGTAAAATTGCCCTTAGATGCAAGTGGAAGAAACAATTTAAATGTAGAAATTCAAGATATGAGACCTGAAGCATTAAATCTTGAAAATATTGATTTAACAACTCAAGAGGGTGCAGAGGCGGCATTAACAGTGATAGATAATGCAGCAGAACAGGTTACAAATACAAGGACGCAGGTAGGAGCATATGTAAATAGATTAGGGACAGCAGCAGAAAATCTTTTAAATGCAGCAGAAAACACAGGTGCAGCAGAAGAAAGGATTGCAGGCACTGATATGGCGAAGACAATGGCAGAATATTTAAGGAATCAAAATCTTCAGCAAATGACCTCCATGCTATTAACTCAAACTGGCCAGTTAAATGCAACATCGATCTTTAATATCTTACAATCTCCATAATTGATTAAAGAAGGGAGCCGAAAGGCTCCCCGCTTTAATATTATTGCTCATCTATTAAACGTAATAAAGATTTTGCAGCTAAAGTAGGTCCTAAATCTTCAAATCCGTTAATCCCTAATTGAGTTTTGATTTCACCAACTTTAACATTAGTTTTTATCATCTGTTTTATAAATCTTTGGGCTATAATTTCATGTTTTTCTTTTCTTTGAACAGCACCAAAAGGATTTGCAAAATAACTATAAGTTAATCCAACCTCTGCAGTAGTACCTTTTGCCATTCTTGCACCTTTTGAGAAAACATCATATGCTTTTTTCCAATCATCATAAAAAACAATATAATTATTGTCTTCAACTTTGACATAATTATTAGCATAAAAGAAATAATCAATTTTTGTTGGTTTGATAATTTCTTTATAATTTGAGTATGGAACAATTACCCTTGCATTTATCTCATTAGGATTCATAAAAATACTTCTATCTATAGCAGAATAAGCGTATCCTGGTTGTAAATCATCCAATCTTACAAAAGCACCCGTTTCAGTTCCGAAAGCTACAACATTTCCACTATCATCAATTTCTAATGAACCCATATCATCTATTAAAATGTTGACTTCAGATACTTCTTTTGAAAGCCTATTTAAAGCATCTAATGTTTCAGACTTCCCAGCTCCACTATCTCCTATTAACATTATGTTTGCCTTTTTTCCGTTTCTTAAAACAATTTCAGCTAATGCCCCGTGTATAGGAAGATTATTTTCGTCTATAATTCTTAAATTATGATTTGTTAATATCATTTTTTTCATATAACCAAAATAGTCAAGATGCTTGTCTCTTCCTAAAAGACTTATATAAGTTCCGTCTTTTTCTTTGTAAATAACGCCATTTTTATATTCAGGTTTTTCAAAAAACTTATCTTCTAAACCAAAGAAATATATACCATCGGGTTTTTTTCTTTGAACTATTCCAAATCCCGCTAATTCAAATAAATTTGTTAAACCAGCGGCCATAGCTAAGTATTCCTTATATACATAAACTAAAATATATTTTTTTCCAACATGAATAGGAAAAGCAAACCAATCTTTAGGATTTTCTAAATCAATATTATCAAGGATAGGAGAATCTATAACTTTAAAAACACCTTTTCGTTTATTTGAATTTGTATAAAAAATAACAGGTGGTTCGAAAACAACTCCCCAAACAAATGGAACTTTATACAAATTATCTTTTCCATTAAGAACATCATTTTTAAATTTTGGATTATCAACAGAAAATGCGACTTGAGCACCACTTGGTAATTGTCTTAAAACTTTTAATCTATCGTCAGAAATATTAATTAATATTTGGCGATAAAAATTAGTAATTAAACTTTTAAAGTCAGTATTGTTCCTTACAAGAATCATTTCTTTATATATTTTTTGAATACCATTAGAAACATATTCGCTTTTTTGTATCATAAATCTATGTTTGTTCCTCCATAAGTTATATATTCTTTCAACAAACTTTGTAATTTGCTCCTTTTTATCACTTAATTTTGGGAAACTATAAAATGGCGAAGAATCAATTTCATCAATTTTTTCTGCAGATAAAGCGAATAGCATTTTTATTATTTGATCTAAATCATATCTTTCATCAATATCTACAGCATCTTCATTTTTTAAAAAAAGTGAAAAAAAAGTAATTAAACTTTCATTTCTTTCTTCTAAATCCTTTAGAAATTCCATAACCAATTCTTTTAATATTTTACTGTGAATAATCTGAGCATTTGATGAATAAGACACACTACCATCAATTAAAACAGTTCTTGACATAAAATCACCCCTTATCTTGTATTTTCAATGCAATTATACCACAAAATAAATTTATTAAAAAATTCTATATTTTTAAACCAAAAATACAATATTTAATGGTAGAATAAAAATATAAACAATTATTATAGGAGGGGAATTAAATGTTTAGAATATTATTAAAAGGAAAAATTCATCGGGCAACAGTTACGGAAAAAAATATCCATTATGAAGGAAGTGTCACGATAGATGAAGAATTAATGGAACTTTCAGGTATCGAAGAAAATGAATTAGTTCAAATAGTAGATATTAATAATGGAGCCAGATTTGAAACATATGTTATTAAAGGTCCGAGAGGCTCAAGAATTATAGGATTAAATGGTGCTGCAGCAAGAATGGTGGAATTAGGGGATAAAGTTATAATTATGGCATATGGGTTGTATTCCAAAGAAGAAAAAAGTAATCCGAAAATAGTTGTAGTAGATGATAAAAATAATCCAAAAATTCTAAAAAATCATGAAGAACCTAGAACGGAGTGCTAAATTTGAAAGTATTAGGGGTAATCGTTGAATATAATCCATTCCATAATGGACATTTATATCACTTAAAAAAAGCTAAAGAGATAGTAAAACCTGACTTCACCATTGCGGTGATGAGTGGAAATTTTGTTCAAAGAGGAGAACCAGCAATTCTAGATAAATTTGCCAGAACAGAAATTGCGCTTAATATGGGAATAGATATTGTTATCGAATTACCCTTTGTGTATTCTATTCAAGATGCAAATGGTTTTGCATTGGGGTCTATTGGGATTTTAGAAAGGACAAAAGTTGTAACAGATATAGTATTTGGGAGCGAATCAGCAGATATTGAAACATTAAATATTATTTCTGATATAATATATAAGCAACCAGATAAGTTTAAAAATCTTTTAAAAAAATATCTAAAAGAAGGATATTCTTTTCCGAATGCGAGAAAATACGCATTAATTCATTTTTTTGAAAAAAATAATATCTTAAAAAAAGAAAAAGTTTTGGCTATTGAAAAATCTAATGATATATTAGGATTGGAATATTTAAAAGCTTTAAAATATTATAATTCTAAAATCGTCCCACATGTGATACAACGACAGGGGGCAAATTATAATGATGAAGAATTTAAAGGTAATTTTTCTAGTGCTACAGCCATTAGAAAATTGTGGAAAGAAGAAATGTATGAATTAATAAAAGAATCAGTTCCACAGAAAACATATGAAATATTAAAAAGGGAAGAGAATTTAGGTAAAGCTCCAATATTTATTGAAGATTATGAAATATCTTTACTATCTTTTTTAAGAACATTAAATAGGGATGATATTCAAGAAATTTTTGGAATTAATGAAGGTTTGGAACAAAGAATAATAGAAGCTGCAAAACAAAGTGCATCTATAATAGAATTTTACCGTTTAGTAAAAGCTAAAAGATTTACTTATACTAGAATAAAAAGGACACTCTTAAGTATTTATTTTAGACTAAAAAAAGATTTGATATATGATGCTAATAAATACGGCCCTCAATATTTAAGAGTTCTGGGTTTTACAAAAAAAGGAAGAAAATTATTATCAGTAATGAGAGAACAAGTAGCGTATCCAATAATTGTCACGCCATCAAATTATATTTCTATTATAAAAAATATTGAAAGGGATTTAGATAATAAACGCAAAGAATGGGAAATAAAAAAGAATTTATATTTTAAAATGATAGAATATGATTTTAAAGTATCTAATGTATATTCAATGTATTATAAAAATAAAGAATTTTCTAGAGGAGAAATAGATAAAAAAGCAAAAATAATTATTCTTAAGTGATTGAAAGGGGTTTTAATATGAAAAAAATTTTTATGTTTATATTTTTAATATTAATTTTTACAATGTCATTTTCAATAAAAAGTGTTATATACTATACTGCAAGTGCTTCAAATGTTTCAATAATAGGGGATTTTTCAGATGAACCTATTCAAATGGAAAAAACAAATACGGGATTATGGAAAAAAACTTTTGAATTAGAAGAAGGGGAATATAAATATTTATTTTTAGTAGATGGAAAGGAGATTCTGGATTATAAAAATACAAACACTGTTTATTCAAACGGAAAATTATATTCATTACTCATAATAAAAGAAGAAAAAACATATTACCCATCTATAGGTGATGGAAAAGTTGGATTTATAAAACATGAAAAAGAAAGAAAATATATAAATCCAGTAAAACCTGGAGATATTTATTTATCAATAGAAGTGCAAAAAAAAGATATTGAAGATGTATATTTTGTTGGTAATGCAAAAATCGTAAAAAAAGAGAAATTAACATTTGATAAAACAGAATTATATAGATTCCATGTGAAAACACCTGCTAATGTATTGAGATATAAGTTTATTATAAAAGATGGTGAAAATAGTATCGAATATCCTAATTTAGATTATTTTGAATTTGATTTTAATAAACCAATAATAAAATATTTTGATGTACCAGATTGGACAAAAGGTAGAATATATTATCAAATATTTCCAGAAAGATTTAGAAATGGAGATAAAACAAATGATCCAGCATATACATATGAATGGTATGGTAATTATACATCATCATCATTAGGTTCTAATGGATTTTATGGTGGAGATTTAAAAGGTATTATAGAATCAATAGAATATTTAAAAAATTTAGGAATAGAGGCAATTTATTTAAATCCAATCTTCGAATCAGTTTCTAGTCATAAATATGATACTAAAGATTATTTAAGAATAGATTCACATTTTGGTGATGACAAAACATTTATCCAAATGGTTAAGGACTTAAAGAAAAACAATATAAAAATAATTCTTGATGGAGTTTTTAATCATACAGGTGATGAATTTTTTGCCATGCAGGATATATTTAGAAATCAAAAAAGATCTAAGTACTTAGATTGGTATTTTATAAAGAAATTTCCAGTTACAAAGTCTGCAGATAGCTATGAATCATGGTGGGGATATGCGGACCTTCCTAAATTAAACTTAGAAAATCCTGAAGTAAAAGCTTATATTACCACTGTCTTAGGAAAATGGATGGAATATGGCATTGATGGTTGGAGATTAGATGCAGTAGATCAAGTGAAAAATTCATTCTGGGAAAATTTCTTTTATCCTATAGTAAAAGGGATAAATGAAAATGCTGTTATTAGTGGTGAATACTGGAAAGATTCTACTCAATATTTCGAAAAACCAGCTTTTGATACTGTTATGAATTATTTGTTTAGAGATGCAGCTTTGGGATATGCAAAAGGCGGAAGTGCTTATAATTTTGTAAAAAACACAAATGCTTATTTAGAAAAGTATCCGCCTCAAATAATTCATACATTATGGAATTTATTAGATAGTCATGATACACCAAGAGCAATTACAGAATTAAATGATGATATTGATAAATTTAAAATAGCAGTTGGTATTCAAATGACCTTTATTGGAGCGCCAGTTATATATTATGGAGATGAAATAGGGTTGACAGGTGAAAGAGATCCTTGGTGTAGAAAACCATTTCCATGGGATGAAGAATTTTGGAATATGGATATATATAATTACTATAAATCTCTTATAAAACTTAGAAAAGAACATGAAGCATTAAGATATGGAGAATATGAAGTAATAAAAACAAAATTAGGCGCTTTGATATATAGAAGATATACTGAAAATGATGAAGTAATTATAATATCCAATTCAAGAAAAATACCTGTAAAAGCAAATATAGAACTAAATGGGGATTATATAGATTATTTTACAGGCGAAAAAATAAAAACAATTGAAAAAATATCAGGATTAACATTTAGAATATTAATAAGGCAGTGATCATATGTATTATTATGAAATAGCGGTTTTTGGAACATATACATATGATACATTTACATATACTTATGAAGAAAAATTATCACCTGGCCAAAGGGTGCTAATTGATTTTAGAAATCAGCAAAAATTAGGTGTAATTATTTCAGAAACCGATGAAAAAAATTATAATGTGAAAGAAATAGAATTGGTTGTGGATTATAAACCGTTGATAAAAAATGAACATATAAAATTAATAAAAAATGCATCAAAAAAATTTCTTGTTCCTATAAGTGAAATGGGGAAATTAATATTTCCCCCGGCTTCTTCAGATAAAATAAAAATAAAAATAATACCTAAATCCCCTTTGTCGAATATAGAAAAACCTATATTTTTAAATGAATATTATAGAAAATTCAAAACTAAAAAAGCAGCAAATAAAGCATTAAAAAAAATGATAAAAGAAAACATTGTTGAATTGAATATACATATAAAGAAAGAATTAAAAAAGAAAAGAAAAGTAGTTATATTGAAAAAAGATATAATTGAAGTATTAAATGAAAAAATATCCAATAGCGGTATAAAAGTTGTAAATTATATTAATGAAAAAAATAATAAAATATATGAAAATGAACTATATGAACAAAAAATAATTTCGCGATCTTCTACAGCTTTAAAAACATTAATAAAAAAAGGAATTATAGAAATTATTGATGAAGAAGAGGTAAATGAAGAACCGTTTATAGTAGAACTTACAGATAAACAGAAAGAATTGAAAGAAAAAATACTAAAAAATAAAGATGAAATAGATCTTTTATATGGTGTAACTGGAAGTGGAAAAACAGAGATATTTTTCGAAGTTATGGAAGAATATTTGATTAAGAATAAAAAAATAATGATTATAATACCAGAGATTTCATTAACACCACAATTTGTTTCTCGTATAAAAAAAAGATTTCCAGCTAAAAATATAGGTGTGTATCATTCAAGTATAAATAGTTCCATAAGAACAAAAACCTGGTATGATGCTGTAAATGGAAATATAGATATTATTATTGGAACGAGGAGTGCTGTTTGGATTCCATTAAAAGATCTTGGAATGATAATAATAGATGAAGAACATGACCAATCACTATATCAATTTGATCAGATTTCATATGATGCTGTAGAAATAGCATATTTAAGAGCAAAAATAGAAAAAATAAAATTAATATTATCTTCAGCAACACCAACATTGAGAGAAATGAAAAAGGCATATAAAGGAGAAATTAATCTTTTAGAATTAAAAGAAAGAGTTTTTACAGAAATGCCAGATATTGAAGTTATTGATTTGAAAAAAGAAGAAAAGGTAAGCTGGATTTTTACTAAAAAAGTTTTAGAGGAAATAAATAAAATCTTAAAAAATAATAAAAAAGTACTTATTTTTTCTCCAACTAAAGGATATGCAAATTATTTAATATGTACAAATTGTGGAAATGTTTTAAAATGCGACAATTGTGATGTATCTTATACGTATCACCGCTATGAAAATAAGTTAAAATGCCATTATTGTGGTATAGAAAAAAAGGTTCCAAATTCATGTCCAGTATGTGGAAATCCAGAATTACAACTTAGAGGGTATGGAACAGAGAGAGTGGTAAATGAGTTGTTGAAATTTTTTCTATCTAATAAGATTATTAGAATGGATAGAGAAGTAATAAAAACACATGAAGAGTTAAATAAAGCTTTTGAAGAAATAAAAAAAGAAGGACCGGCTATAATCGTTGGAACTAAAATGATAACCAAAGGTCTTGATATAGAAGATATTAAATTGGTAGTAATCCTTGATAGCGATAGATATTTAAATTTCCCTGAATACACATCTCAAGAACATACAGCTTCATTGTTAATTCAGGTTGCAGGTAGATCTGGAAGAAAAGAAAAAGGAAAAGTTTTACTTCAAACATTTAAATCTGAAAGTGATTTTTTTAAATTTGTAAAAGAACATAATTATGATAAAATTGTTGAATTAGAATTAAAAAATAGGGAAAAATATAAATACCCACCATATTCAGAATTATTAATGATTATATTTTCTAATCCGAAATTTGAAACGGCATTGAAAGAATCAGAAGAATTTTTTAATATATTGAAAAATAAAGATTTAAATGTAGAATTATTAGAACCAACAGAACCATTAATACCTAAATTAAGAGGACAATATAGATATCAAATAGTAATTAAAGGAAATATAGATCATGATGAATTTTATGAAATTATTAAAAATTATAATAAAAAAATGCATATTTTCTTGAATCCACCAACAACATTAATATAAAATAATAAAATAAGCCCGATAAGGGCTTATTTTATTATTCTAAATTCAAATTCAGCTCGAGCTAAAATTTCATAAATCCCATTATCTTTCCAAACTTCACCATACACTTCTATTTCTTTATTATCAAGATCATATATATTTAAATTTTTAAAAAAAGCTTTATACTCATCACTTCTAATAGTTATATATACTTTATTATTTTCTGAGTAAATATGGTAAAAGGAACCAGAACGCGAAATACTTTTAACTTTAAAACGAACCCATCTAATCTTTCCAATATCCAAATCAGAAAGATCATTTTCATAAATTTTTCTGTTATCATCGTCATAAAACTGGAAAATTCCTTTTCTGTTTTCATAAGCATAAACATAAGCTTCAATAAAGGTTTCTTTATGCTTTGAAGTATCAGAATAAAAAAGAGGCCTTGCATAACCGTTTTGTATAATTTCTTCATTTAAAAAATGAATTTTTCCATCTTTACCTTTATAATAAACATAAGCTAGTAATCTTCCATAATACCCATATTTGTCAGTATCGAAGTCTAAATAAACATATGATTTTTTTGAATTTTCAGAATATATTTTATTTCTAACGAACCAATATGCTGTATCTCCTAACTCTCCAACAGGTTTATCTCCACTATGTGTTTCCGGAGTATCTATTCCTATTAATCTAACGGAAGTTTCATCGCCATCATAATATACTTTTATTGTGTCACCATCAATTACTTTGCTCACATAATAATTTTTTTCAATATAAGATTTATTAATTTGTGTTTGTTTTGAACAAGAAGTAATAAGAAGTAAAGAGATTAGAATACCAACAAATATATATAGTTTTTTTATCATTTTAACATTCCTCCTAATAAAAAAATGTGATATAATGTCATGTTAAAGTCAAGCTACTGAATTATTATAACATAAAAAATGTAAAAATATACGTAACAAATGAAAATTATAATGAAATAAGTTGGTAAAAAATACATTCGATTTTAGGAGGGGTTTTTATGAAAAAAGTATTAACGACTATGCTATTTGTTCTTATAACTTTTATAACTATTTTTGGAGCTTTTAGTGGAACAAAATTTTCTGTATTAGGTATTTATACAATGAATTTAGATGATTTAAACAATTTCATAGATGTATTTCCTATTGGTTATTTTGATATAGGATTAACTGATAATATTACACTGAGATTCAATGATTATTTAACTTTATCTTCATCAGCGCTTACATACGAGTTTAATGATAATGAAACATTAAACTTTAAACTTCCAAGATACTATTATTTACAATATAGAGTTGGATATGATACATTATTAATGATTGGAAAGTTCAAATTCAGAGATTATCCATATGATTTAAGAAGAGATTATGGATTTAGAGTCGGTGGATTTAGAGATGATCTTGGAGATATGGATTATACTCTTAATCCAATGAAAATGGCAATTGGAGGATATATAAAACCAGTTGGGGAAATTAAAATAGGTGGAGCATACAATTTAGAAGATAGTTCGATTTATGCATATTTTGGTCTTGATGAAAGATATACTAAATATATGTTCTATATGTCTCAGGATAATAGATATAACAAATTATCAGCATCATTTGCAGGGTATAATTCAATTAAATGGAATAGAAAATTAATAACACAATTATATTATGGAATAGGTTATGCTGTTCCATCAGAAGTGCAATCAATATCAGGAATAACCTCTAACATTAATGATTTAATTGAAATTTTACCAAATCCTAAAATGACTTTTGGTGGGAAAATAAATTATTATCCAGTATATTTAAAGGGCTTAATATATTACAACATGGATAATGAAAATAAAAATTTATATTATCTTGACATTGATGCTGTAACAAATAATCCTCAAAACAAAACATGGTTATATGAATTAAGAGCAGGATATTATTTGCCAAGACCGTGGTCAATAGAATTTTTTGTCCAAGGAAATTCATTAGATGATGGAATATTGACAGATTACGTAACAAATTATGGAATTAAAATAAACGGAGAGAACATAACATTAACAGTTTCTGCTGAGGATATAAATGGAAGAGCAAGTGGGAATCAAAGAATGGTATTGAGTTTTACAACCTGGACAGATTTTTTAATTACAGAAAGGTCATTAATGAATATTATATTTTAAATAAGGGGGTAGTGGAATGAAAAAGAGTTTGGTATTTTTGTTGATATCTATTTTGGGATTGTTTTTGTTGACAGGGTGTTTGGTAAAAGAGAAGATTGATGATGAGAAGACAGTTTTAAGTTTATCAGAGTTAAGAGAGAAAATATTAGAAAATAAAAATATTTGGAATGATTATGATTCACATGAAACTGTATATGAAACGGAAGGCATAGTTGCATATCAATATACTTCAAATTCAGATCCAACAAAAAATTATATATATATTGTAGATGAAAATGGAAATGGTTTAAAGTTAACATATTTAAAAGCAGAAAATCATGACAGTAAATATAGTATTGGTGATAAAATAAAGGTAAAAGGAATACCGTATTATAAAACATGGAATGATCCTAATGTTTATGAATTGAGAATGGATATAGATAATTATGGAGAAATAACTGTTGTTGAAAAAAACGTTGGAGTTCCATTAAATAAAGCAGAATTAATAAATTCAGAACTATCAGGAGGAGACTTTGGTAATTTAGTAGAATTTACAGGAAAATATATAGGAGAAGATGATTTTAATAATAAAGAATTTTCTGTTAGTAATTTTGAATTAAAAATAGATTCTCACTCAGTATTACCAGATTTAACGCTTAATTCAACATATACTATTAAAGGTGTTGTTGGTCAAAATTATGGGTATAGAGTATTTGTTTCTGATGAATCATGGGTAACAGTAGTTGCAACAGCTGAAGAACAGCCGCAACCGACTGTTGAAGCGTCAACAATAGCAGAAATAAAAAATGAAATTAAAGAAAATTATGATGCTGGTACAGATGGATGGAATACAGGAGATACCTCAATAGTACCATTAAGGAAAATAGAAAATGCAATAGTTGTATATGATGCTTCAGATTATGAATATGTATATGTTGTAAGTGATGACGGAACAGGTATTTATGTGAAGGTTTCTGCCGATTTGGATATAAGCCTTAATGAAATTATTTCAGCAACTGGAAGACCTTATTATACAGAGCGTGACGCAACTAATAGTTATTTTGAATATAGATTTAATACAACTCGTTCGGATGAATCAGCAACAGTAACAAGTAGTAATGGGACTATTCCTTGGGATAAGGCGGATGTATTAACTATTGATAATTTACCAGGAATGAATAATTTTGGTAATTTGGTTATTTTTGAAGGTAAATATTTAGGACAAGATGAATTTAATCACTATGATTTTGATCTTGATAACGATGGCCAAAGTGATTTAAAAGTGATTAAATATTCTTCTGATGCGATGAATAGTGCAGGAATTCAAGTTGGCAATCTATATGAAATTAAAGGTGTTATTGGTTATAATTATGGATTTAAAGTGTATGTAGGAGATTCTTCTTTTGTAACAGCAAAATAATTAAAGAAAGCCCGTTTAGGCTTTCTTTTTTGAAAAAGTGAGGAGGTAAAAATGAGAAAAGTAAGTTGTTTATTTTTTGTTTTAATAATAGTATTATTCATATTTTCAGGATGTCTTACGAAAGATAGAATTGATAAATTTGATAAAATTTTCAATAATGAAGCTATTCTTTTTGATAATGCGCATTCACAAACAGCAGGTAATGCTGATTGGACTATTAGAGGGGGATTTTCTGATTTTGCTGATGATTTGAAAAATCGTGGAGCTAATGTTAATGAATGGGGAAATGATGAATATGGAAGTAATCAAAGAGATGATGATTCACCTATTACTTATGAAGTAATATCAAAATATAAAGTATATGTAATACCAGAACCTAATATTCCTTTTACAAAAGATGAACAAAATGCAATAATAAAGTATATTAAAAATGGAGGAAGTGTTTTCTTTATTGCTGATCATATTGTTGCAGATAGAAATAATGATGGATGGGATGCAGTAGAAATATTCAACGGATTTTTGAAAGAGAAACATATAATAGAAACTAAGGAAATATATTCAGATGATTTTGTTGGAAGACTAGGCTTTAGATTTAGAGAAAAACAATATTCTGAAAGCCCTATAGTAAAGATAAAAGAACATGAAATAACTAAAGGAATAAAGGAAACAGGAGCATGGGCTGGGACATCAGAATATATAATTGATAATGAAAATATAAGTGGAATTATTTATTATAGTAAAGAAACATGGGGAGCTTATGTAATCTCTGGAAGATATGGAAGCGGTAAGTTTGTTGCTATAGGTGATTCATCACCGATTGATGATGGAACAGGGACATCTGGAGATAAATTATATGATGGCTATTATTATGGAGATAATAGAGAATTAATGATAAATATTATAAAATGGTTAGTGGAATAAAACACAGTAACAAAGCTAATTCCAATCAATTCACAAACGATTAACAAAATTAACGAAGATGTAAGTTGACAAAGCAAGAGAAAGGTGGTAATATATATACTCGGACGCGGACGAAGAGCCGCGGGAGGAAAAGAAGGAAAAGGGAAATAAGGAAGAAGCTCCTTGACAAGTGAACAGAGACACCCAGCGGAAGTAAAAAGAGAGAGTTAAGTGATCGAACTCGAAATCTTGGATGGAGGGTTTGATCCTGGCTCAGGGCGAACGCTGGCGGCGTGCTTAACACATGCAAGTCGAACGAGGAGGCTCTCTTCGGAGAGTAGTACTAGTGGCGAACGGGTGAGTAACGCGTAGGAAAGTATCCTCCAGACTGGGACAACCATTGGAAACGATGGCTAATACCAG
>NZ_FQUI01000024.1 GCF_900129175.1 Marinitoga hydrogenitolerans DSM 16785 | reverse complement strand
AACTATACTCTAGTTTAGAAATCTTTTTTAAGAGAACAAGTCTCAGGGGGATGTTATCTAAAACTATTTTACCAGAGGTAAAACTTAAAAACAAGCAAAAAATAAATACTGAAAAAGATGCTCAATAGAAAACTACTAATATAAAACATATAACTAAAAACACATAAATCAATATAAATAAAATATATTTACTTTTCAAAGAGCATATAAATAATAATAATAATCAATAACAATAATATAATTATTCTATACTAATTATACGAGGAGGGATAGCGGAATGCTTAATAGTATCTTTATTTTAGAAAGACCAAAAAATGAACCTATTTTATCTTATGCGCCAGGAACAAAAGAAAGGGAAGAATTAAAAGAAAAATTAAAAGAATTATCTTCAAAAGAAATTGAAATTCCCTTAATAATTGGAGGAAAGGAAATAAAAACTGGCAATTTAGGAAAATGTATAATGCCTCATAATCACAAGCATGTATTAGCTCATTATCATATGGCTGGAGAAAAGGAAATTAAGATGGCTATAGAAAGTGCATTGAAAGCAAAAGAAGAGTGGGAAAATTATTCTTATATTGATAGAATATCCATATTTTTAAAAGCCGCTGAATTGTTATCTACAACTTGGAGAAGCACTTTAAATGCTGCAGCAATGCTAGATTTAGATAAAAATGTATATCAAGCAGAAATAGACTCTGCTTGTGAATTAATTGATTTCTTTAGATTCAATTCATATTATGCAACAAAGATTTATACTGGACAACCTCAATCTTCCAAGGGTATTCTTAATAGAATGGAATATAGAGCTTTAGATGGATTTATTTTTGCAGTTCCACCATTTAATTTTGCGTCAATTTCAGGAAATTTACCAACAGCACCTGCAATAATGGGCAATGTTGTATTATGGAAACCTGCTTCATCTGCAGTTTATACTGCTTATTACATAATGAAATTACTACAAGAAGCTGGTTTACCAGATGGAGTTATTAATTTTATTCCAGGCCCAGGTTCCAAAGTTGGAGAAATAATTTTTTCAAATTCAGACTTTGGAGGTGTACACTTTACTGGATCTGTTAATACATTTGATTCAATGTGGGAAATGATAGGAAAGAATATTAGAAATTATAAATCTTATCCAAGAATTGTAGGAGAAACTGGAGGAAAAGACTTTGTAATCGCTCATCATACCGCAAATAGAAAAGCATT
The DNA here is from genome assembly GCF_900129175.1 of Marinitoga hydrogenitolerans DSM 16785. NCBI lineage: Bacteria > Thermotogati > Thermotogota > Thermotogae > Petrotogales > Petrotogaceae > Marinitoga > Marinitoga hydrogenitolerans. The sequence goes on along the minus strand of NZ_FQUI01000024.1, from coordinate 32,682 downwards.
GATAACAGCATTGATAAGAGGTGCTTTTGAATACCAGGGGCAAAAATGTTCAGCCGCCTCCAGAACATATATTTCAAAAAGTGTTTGGAATAATATAAAAGATGAATTAATAGAAACTACGAGAAATTTAAAAATTGGATCTCCAACAGATTTTTCAAATTTTGTTAATGCTGTAATAGACAAGGCTGCATTCAAAAAAATAACTGATTATATTGAATACGCACGGAAAAATGCCGAGATATTAGTAGGTGGAAAGTATGATGATTCTATAGGTTATTTTATAGATCCTACAATTATTTTAACAGATGATCCTCATTTCAAAACAATGGAAGAAGAAATATTTGGACCTGTATTAACAGTATATATATATGATGATGATAAATATGAAGATATTTTAAAACTTTGTGATCAAACATCACCCTATGGTTTAACAGGCTCTATTTTTGCACAGGATAGAAAAGCAATTCAAATGGCTGAAAGAATATTGGTACATGCTGCGGGTAATTTTTATATAAATGACAAACCTACAGGTGCTGTTGTCGACCAACAACCGTTTGGTGGATCAAGAGGATCGGGAACTAATGATAAAGCTGGTAGTTATCTCAATCTTTTACGATGGACATCTGCCAGATCTATTAAGGAAAATTTTAATCCACCTGAAAATTATACCTATCCATTTATGAAATAAACAAAAGTACAGCCAGGGCAAATACTTTGGCTGTACTTTTATAAATTTATCGTTCGTAAATTTATTTTCTCAATTTATATAATCCTCTATAATTCTTTTCACTAAGGTTATATCTTTTATTATAATTAATAATTATAATCCACAAATTTTTTCTTTCGATGAATCGAAAATAAAATACAGATTCACCGTTGCGGGGAGAGAAATGATAATCTTAGTTAAAGCTTATTTAGAAAAAATATTATTTTGATATGATTTTTTGAAGTCTGTTTGAAATATCATATACTTTTTCAAGAAGATTATCAATATAATGAGTGTTTTCAAACTCAGAATAAACATAATTTTCTATATACAATAATAATTGAATTAATTTATTAATATCTTTATTACTATAATTATTTTTAATTAAATCAAACACATTTTCTATTGAAGCGAGTAATATTGCATATTTAATCGCTTCATTATTAGAAACTTTGCATATATCACTAATTAATTTTATTTCAGAAATTATATTTTCTTTTACATTAATAAGTTTTTTTGCTTCTTCTATAAGTTTTTTTTCATCACTTTTATATTGTTCTAAAAATTTTATTATTTTTAAATAATCATATTCTAAATCATTAAAGAATATATTGTAATCGGTCATACTTTTTATCCTTTCATTAATATATCCAAATATCTTTCAAAATAAATTATTCCTTCCTTAAAAGAAAATAATAATGGAAATATTTTTACACCTTTTTTATATGCTTCAATAAGTTTTTTTGAAAATTTCGGATCCGTTTCATAATTAGGTGAAAAATATTCTGCTGTTGAAAAAATTAAAAAATAAATATGACTTTCATATCCTTTTTCTTTAAGTTCTATTAATTCATTTAAATGTTTTAAGCCTCTTTTAGTTGGAGCATCAGGAAACTTAGCAATATTATTTTCAGATAAAGTACATCCTTTTATCTCTATCCATATTTGATTTTCTGCTAAAAAATCTATTCTACTATTATTATATTTTACTTCAGGATTTAAATTTTTGTATTTTTTCCTCAATATATTTTCAGCTATATATCTATGATACATTGAATTTACCAAAACAAATTCTTTAGATTTTTTTGCAGCAATTAAATCATATTTTGTTTTTCTTTTAGGATTATATACTCTTTTAATTAAAACACTATTATTTTTATATAGAAGCTCTTTCAATCTACCAGGATCGTGAACATGAACATCTTCTATTTTATCATTTATTAGAACTTTAGCTAAATATCTATTTGATCTGTTTATAAAAACTCCTTTTATCGTATTAGCTATTTCGAAAACTTTCATAATATCACCTTAAATAATTATACCACAAATCGCTTAATTTAGCAATTTGTGGTATAATTAATAGTTATTTTAAATGTTCCTCAACATATGTTTTAATATCTCCCATATATATTCCATATTTATCAACCAAATCCTTCAAGCTAATAGATAAACTCTCATTTTCAGTAATATTAAATTCTTTTAAAAATTTATCAAAATCATCAATATTATCCTTTATTTCCCGCAAAGTTGTTTTTCCACGAACTACAAATTCTACATTATTATATCCTTCTTTAATATTTTCTTCGTGAACTTCAGTAGCTACATTTGAAATATTTTTGTTTTCAATTGATTCATTTTGAATTGGCCAGTATCCACTAATTAAATATGCTATAAATCCAGGTTTTGACTTTTTTACCACTTCTCTAACAGTCATATCTTCTATTCCATTGATAGTTTCAAATTCCTCAAATTCTTCAAAATTTTTCCTTAAATAATTAACAAATTCTAATATATTTTTGTCTATATATTCTATAAATGTTCTGATGCTTTCTGGAGAAACTATTTCTAATTCTTCATTTAATCCCATCATTTCAGATAAGTCTTTTAATTTTGCAGTTGTTATTATTGTTCTTGGTATATTAAATGCTCTATACAATTCTTCTTTAGATATAGGATAATTATCTATAATTTCTTGTACTGTTGAAGAGCCTCTTATATCATTTATGCTTTCATACGTTTTTATTCTTTCGGTGATAAAATTACCAGTAATATTGGCAACTAATATTATGCCTAAAAATATTACTAATACAGTAAATACATATGTCCAATTACTAATTGTTTTTTTGCTTTTTTCTGGTTTTGCCAATATTGGTCTTACTTTTAATGTAGATTTTTCAATCTCATTTGCCGGACAAACTTCAACACATTTCATACATCGTATACATTGAGGACTATTTATAGCATCTTTTTTCGATACAACTATACCAATTGGACATGCTTTATCACATAATGAACAATCAATACAGGTGTTTTTCTTTCTTTTAATATTAAATATACTAAAAGAGTTGAATAATCCATTTATAGCACCTAAGGGACATGCATATCTACAAAATGGTCTTTCAATAAATAATGAAAGTCCAAGAGTTAAAAAAACTGACAAATATCCTGTAATAGCAATTTCATCTGTCCAAATATTGAAAAGATTATAATATGGATCATAAGGTTCAAAAATTAATTTGCTTGTTCGCGCAGTTTGAATAATAACTATTGCTAAAACAGCATATTTTAAATATCTTAAAACTCTGTCAACTTTAATTGGAATTTTATTATATTTATCTTTAAATATTTTTTTTCCTAGCTTTCCAAACCATTCTTGAACAGATCCTAAAGGACATAGCCATCCACAGAAAGAAGCTCCGGTAAATAACAACAGTCCAAATAAAGCAAATAACATAATAAATACAGATTGATGCAACTTACTTACATAATTACCTGTTGAGAAAAAAGTATATAGATTTACTACTCCACCGTATGGACATAATGTATGGAGACTCGCAACACCAAATAATTCTAATCCAGGATTGTTTTCAACAAGGTAATGTCCAACACTTACATAAATAACAAATATTACAAAAACTATTTGCACAAAAAGCCGAAAATTTTGCAAAGGACTAGTTTTTTTCATCCTATTCACCTCCAAATGTTGAATATAAACAAGTGTAAATTCAATTTACAGAAAACTGATTATAAGCTATTTCTAAAAAGGGCATCACCCCTACTATTTGATGCAGATTTATTTTTGTAATATTATTATTTTGTAGTATTATTGTATTGTACCAAAAACATATTGGAGGTGATACCATGTTCAGAAGTTCTAGAAATGTTTTTGTTTTGGACAATTTAAAGGATAAACTTTTTAGTATAACTTCTGACGCTTTTAATTCCCTCGATATGAACAAACTTTTTAATTTTCTTATTTCTTTTTATTCTCATAAACCCAATAAGAATTCTCCTTATGATCCTACTTCTCTTTTACGATTATTTTTCCTTCTTAATTCTATTTTTTCTGAAGACGCTTTTACTTCGTCTAGAGATATTTTATCTGTTGTTCCTCCGGAATATTTACAACTTTGTGGTTTTCGTGATTCAGTTCCGTGTTATACTACTTATTTTTACTTTAAAAGGCGTATTGGTCTATCTAATTTGTTATGTCTTTTGAATTCATTTAAACTTGCTCTTGCTAAATCTTATTTAAATCGTTTTTCTTTTATTTTTAAAAAACTTGGTTTTATTGTTCTTTCTGTTGATTCTCAACCTATTCTTGTCGATGGTAATGTTCCTAAAGGCGTTATTCATTCTCATAATAAATTTTATAACAAAAAATTGGGTATTCGTTTTCATCATGTTGATATTGTTTTTCCTTTTTATTTTAATCTTTTTTCTGTTTTTCGCCCTGCTAATTATCACGATAATACTATTTTTCAGAATTTAATTTTTGATAATATTAAATCGTTTATTCGTTTTTGCTCTTCTAAAGGCTTTTATGTGTTTTTTACTCTGGATAAAGGGTATGATTCTTTTTCTGTTTTTATAATATTATTTCTGCTGGTGCTATACCCTTTATTCCTTTAAAAAAATCTTCTTCTTTTTCTAAATTAGGTCATATTAAAATTAAAAATAATAGGCTTTTTTGTTCTCTTTCTAATCATTTTTTACAGTCTGATGGTAGTGATTATTCCAGAAATCGTCACCGTTTTATTTGCCCACTCAGAAAAACCTGTAATTTAAATCCTAACTGTTCTGGTAGAGTTTGGGTTCCTATTATTCCAAATATCCAATATTATCAGTCTTTTAATTTTAACCTGTTACGTTTAAAAATACCTTCTTCTTTTATTTTCAAATTTGTTTATCGATTTAGAAAACGTATTGAGAATATTAACGCTATTAATTCGAATAAATTCTCTTTTAGAAATACCTTTTATTTTAAAAACTTTGACCTTTTGCTTAAATTTGAAATTAAACTTTCTTCTTTTCTTTTTAAACACTTTTGGTTTGATTCAAATATTTCTATTCATTCTTTTTTTTGTTCTTTTTATTTTCCAAAACCTTTTATTTATATTTTTAAGTCGTCCAAATTTGTTAAAATTAAGACTTCTCAGTTCTTTTGTTCTTTTTAGTTTTTCTTTTCTTGAATTGTTTCTTTTTTTGATATATACGTATTTTCTTAATATACTTTTTTAAGTATACTCTTCCTTTTGTGCTTTTTCACAGATTATTACTGATTACTTTTGTTTTTATCTTACTTTTAATCTTTACTTTCTACTTTTTTGTCCCCTTTTCTTTCCTCTGGTTTATTTTTTACTTTGTTTTCTGGGCAGCCTCTCTCTAAATTGAATTCACTCGTTGAATATAAACATATTATATCACGCGATTCTTAAAGAAAACTTAAAAAATATCTTCATATGGTATAATTATTAATATACAAAAAACAGGAGGAATGGTTATGGCTGATATTATCGATTATAAAATTATTGGAGATGATATGCAACTTGTGGAAATTGAACTTGATCCAGGCGAGGGAGTTAGAGCTGAAGCTGGAGCTATGATGTATATGGATGATGGAATTGAAATGCAGACCAACACAGGAGGTGGCTTTTTTAAAGGATTAAAAAGAATGTTCGTTGGCGAAATTTTTTTTGTGACTAATTTTTTCAATACCTCTCTTGGTAAAAAACATGTTGCGTTTGGTGCTCCATATCCTGGGAAAGTTATTCCAATAGATTTAAAAAGATTTAATGGTGAATTTATATGTCAAAAAGATAGTTATTTATGTTCCGCAGCTGGTATAGAAATAGAAATAGCATTTACTAAAAAAATTGGTGCAGGATTATTTGGTGGTGAAGGTTTTATTTTAGAAAGATTAGTTGGGGATGGAATGGTTTTTATCCATGCAGGTGGCATGATAATTGAGAAAAATCTTATGCCTGGGGAATCGTTAAGGGTGGATACAGGGTGTATTGTTGGCTTCTCTAATACTGTAAATTATGATATTCAATTTGTTGGAGGTTTTAAAAATGCCCTTTTTGGTGGCGAAGGAATGTTCTTAACAAGAGTAACAGGACCAGGAATAGTTTATTTACAAAGCCTTCCATTTTCCAGACTTGCTGATAGAATATATTCTGCTGCAAGATTTTCCAACAAAGGAGAAACAAAAGGCATAGATGGCATAGGAGGGAATCTTTTAGGTGGATTATTTGGTGGAGACACTAAGTTTTAATAAAATACAGGCATGATTATTCATGCCTGTATTTTATTATTACATCCTCAACTATATTATCAGAAACCATTCCATATATACTTAAATTCTTTTTTATTCTATTTCTAATTTCTGTCGCAGATATTTCTATTAATGGTGAATTTAAGAATATATGAGGAATTTGATAATTATCAAATTTTAATTTTTCCGAATATCTTTTATATACAACTAATGTTACTTCTTTTAATAAATCTTTCCATTTATACCATGTATGAAAATTAATTAAAGAGTCTTCTCCAATCAATAAATATATTTCTTCTTTCATTTCTTTTTTTAGAAATAATACTGTTTGATATGTATAAGAAGGTATAGATAATTTTTTTTCGATATCACTAACTATAAAACGTTCTTCAGGAAAAGTCTTTTCACACCATAATTTTCTAGTTTCAAAATCCAAAATACTAGTATTTTCTATTTTGTGTGGCGGTACAACTGCTGGAATTATTAAAAATTTGTCTGGTTTTAAATAATCATATGCATATTCTGCTATAATTCTATGTCCAATATGTGGTGGGTTATATGTACCTCCGAAAATTACAATCATATAAATCACTCCATATATTCAAATGCAAAATCGCCTAAATAAACTGTATCTCCTTCTTTTACTCCAATATTTCTTAATGTTTTCTCTAAACCACTCTTTTCTAAAATATCTAAAATTTTAATCCTTGCATCTTTTTGATCAATTGGATATTTTTTTAATAATATTTCAACATCTTTTCCTGTAACTTCATATACTCCTTCATCCCACTTTATGATCTCAAATCTTATTTTTTTAGGAACTTCAATATCTACAGGTTTAATATTTAATTTTAATTTCTCTGGTGCATTTTTCAAAGATTTTAATATTTCTTTTTGCCTATCAATTCTCATCTCTTTAATATTGTTCCAAATTTCATTTAATAATTTATCAACGTTCTTTTTTGTAGCTGCTGAGATGGGTATAACCTTTTTACTTATATCATTTTTTAATTTTATTATTCTTTTATTCAATTCTTTTTCATCTAACAAATCCGATTTATTTGCAACAACAATTTCTAATTTGTTAGATAATTCTGGAGAAAATTTTTCCAACTCATTACGTATTACATAGTAATCTTCTTTAGCACTTCTTCCTTCGCTTTCAGATATATCTAATATATGAACAATACAATAACATCTTTCCACATGTTTTAAAAATCTATCCCCAAGACCTGTTCCTTCATGAGCTCCCGGAACTAATCCTGGAATATCAGCAACAACAAATGTATTCCCGTCACCCATATCAACTACACCTAAGTTTGGTATTAAAGTAGTAAAATGATAGTTGGCTATTTTGGGTTTAGCATTCGATATTACAGAGATTAAAGTTGATTTACCCACATTTGGATAACCTATGATTCCAACATCCGCTAAAACTTTTAATTCTAATTTAAGTATTTTTGTTTCACCTTCGACACCTTTCTCAGCAATCGTTGGCGCTTGAACTTTAGAATTCATAAAATGTACATTTCCTTTGCCGCCTTTTCCACCTCTAGCGACAACAACATATTGATTAGGAAATTTCAAATCTGCTATCAATTCATTTGTTTCATAATCATAAACTAACGTTCCAACAGGTACTTTAATAATTAAATCCTTTCCATTTTTTCCATGCATTTTTTTTCCTTGACCATTTTTTCCATTTTCAGCTTTGAACTTTTTTTTAAATCTGAAATCTGTCAATGTATTTCTTTCTATAGAGGACATTATTATAACATTACCTCCGTCTCCCCCATCTCCACCATCCGGACCACCTTTAGGAACGAATTTTTCACGTCTAAAACTTACAACACCATCTCCACCTTTTCCACCAAATACAGTTATAATCGCTTCATCTATAAATATATTTTCACTCATTTTATCGCCTCCGTTTTGATTTTTTAATATTTTCAGTGTATAATATACTTTATGGAGGTGAAAATATGGCTATCGTAAATGTAACAAAAAATTCTTTTTTAATTGCAGAGAGAATCCATTCAATTATACCAGAAAAGTTTGCTCATTTTAAAAGATTAAAAAAAGAACATCAAAATACAACAAGTTTAGTAGATTTAACTTACGGCAAAAGTGTAAGATCGATAATATTTACAGATAGTGGCCATATGTTTTTATTGGCTCTTCCAGTTGAAAAAATTTTTGAAAAAATAAGGAAGGTGAATGAACAGTGAGTATGCCAATACCTGTAGTTGTTGAATCCACAGGAAGATATGAAAGAGCTTATGATATATACTCAAGATTATTAAAAGATAGAATTATATTTTTAGGTTCAGATGTGAATGATTATGTATCAAACTTAGTCGTAGCACAGTTACTATTTTTAGAAGCACAAGATCCTGAAAAGGATATTTATCTTTATATAAACAGCCCAGGGGGGTCTGTTACTGCCGGATTGGCTATGTATGATACTATGCAATATATCAAACCAGATGTTGCAACAATTTGTATAGGTCAAGCTGCTTCAATGGGAGCTGTGTTGTTAGCAGCAGGCACAAAAGGAAAAAGGTTTGCTTTACCAAATTCCAGAATCATGATTCATCAACCTTGGGGCGGTGCTCAAGGAACGGCTAAAGATGTAGAAATACAAGTTCAAGAATTATTAAGAATTAAAAAAATGTTAAATAAAATATTAAGTGATCATACAGGTCAAGATTTAGCGACAATAGAAAAAGATACAGATAGAGATTATTTTATGTCTGCCGAAGAAGCTTTGGAATACGGTTTAATTGATAAAGTTATTAAAAGCCGAAAAGAAATAAAGTAATATTTCAGGGCGCTAAGCGCCCTGAAATATAAATATAATAAGAGTTTCATAATCAGGGTGCGAAAGCACCCTGATGTAACGGGAAGGTGATAACATTAGCAATATGACGCCTATGATAAGACAATACTTAGAAATAAAAAATCAATATCAAGATTGTATTTTGCTTTTTAGATTGGGTGATTTTTATGAAACATTTTTTGAAGATGCAAAAATTACCAGCGAAGCACTTCAAATCACCCTAACTCACAGAAATGGTCATCCAATGGCTGGCATTCCACATCATGCTTTAGATAATTATCTAAAAAAACTTCTTGAACAAGGTTTTAAAGTCGCAATTTGTGACCAAGTTGAAGATCCTACTACAGCTAAAGGGATAGTTAAAAGAGAAGTTACAAAAATTCTCACACCTGGAACTGTCGTTGAAGAAAATATGATTGATGAAAATAATCGATATTCATTGTTGATTTATTCATATGATAATGAACATTTTATATTTGTTATATTTGATTTTAGCACGGGAGAAATATACATTGACTCGTTTGAATTTTCGGAAAATGAAATCATAGATTTTATCTCATCCTTCTCATTTGTTCAAATTTTATTATCAAAAAATTTAAAGACTTTAAAAAGCAAAATTAAAAATATTTATCCTTCATTATATATAGAGGATTTAGATGAATGGTATTTTAACAAAAATTTTGAAGACGTTATTAAAGAAAGTTATGAAATTTTAGATATTGATGTATTAAAATTAAACAAGAATGAGTTATTGGCGTTAGGTGCCGTCTTTAAATATTTGGAAATTACACAAAAACAAAAGATTAATCATTTTTCTTTCCCAAAGCGTTTTAAAAGTTCTAATAATATGATGTTAGATTCAACAACTATTTTAAATTTAGGATTATTACCAAATCAAGAAAACAAAGGAAAAACTTTATATGATATATTAAAGTTCACAAAAACATCTATGGGGTCAAGAACTTTACAACATTGGATCTCAAAACCATTAATAAAAAAAGAGAATATTGAAAAAAGATTAAATATTATAGAAACTTTTAGAAATGATGTTTTAATTATGGAAGAATTAAAAGAATATTTAAGTTCAGTAAGAGATATTGAAAGGATATCTTCAAGAATTTCTCTTTTTCGAGCTACTCCAAGAGATTTAACCGCTTTAAGGATTTCTTTAGAAGTTTTACCTTATATAAACGAATTATTGAACTTAATCGGTCTAAACACACTGGAAGAATTTAATGATTTAAAACAATTGTTATCAAATGCTATATTAGAAGAACCTACTACACAGGTGGGAACTGGAAAAGTTATAAAAAAAGGATTTAATTTAGAATTGGATCGATATAAAAAGATTTTTGAAAATTCCTCCGAGATTTTAAAAGAGATTGAATTAAAAGAAAAACAAAAAACAGGAATATCAAATTTAAAAGTTGCAAGGAATAAGATTTATGGTTTTTATATAGAAGTTACAAAAACTAATATTAATAAAGTACCTCCAAATTATATCAGAAAACAAACTTTAGTAAATTCAGAACGCTTTATTACCGAAGAATTAAGAAATTTAGAAGAACAATATTCTATAGCAGAAAAAAAGATTGAAGAATTAGAAAAGAAAATTTACAATGATTTGATTGTTGAATTACAAAATTATGTGAAAGATTTAAAAATATTATCCTCAAAAATTGCAGAAATAGATATATTAAGAGGGTTTGCTGAAGCATCTATAAAAAATAACTATATTAAACCACAGTTTAATAATGAAAATTTAGTAATTATTAATGGAAGACACCCTGTTGTTGAACAATTTACAGACAATTTTATACCGAATAATATTAAACTTGATAGAAAAAAAAGATTTGTAATCTTAACAGGTCCTAATATGAGTGGAAAATCTACATATCTAAGACAAATTGGAATTATTTCTATAATGGCACAAATAGGTTCTTATGTCCCCGCAGAATATGTTGAATTACCTATTTTAAAAAATATTTTTACAAGAATTGGGGCTAAAGATGATGTTGTTAGTGGAAAATCAACTTTTTTAGTTGAAATGGCAGAAGTTTCTACAATATTAAATAATGCAGATGAGAATAGTTTGATACTTCTGGATGAGGTTGGAAGAGGTACTGGAACTATAGATGGTATTAGTGTCGCTTGGGCAACATCCGAATACATTTATCAAGTTTTAAAATCTTATACTATTTTCGCTACACATTATATGGAATTGACTATGTTAAATGATTTTTATGATGGAATTATTAATAAAAGAGTAAAGGTTTTAGAAACTGAATCTGGTATAATATTTTTACATAAAATTGAAGATGGTATTAGTGATAAGAGCTATGGTATTGAAGTTGCTAAATTAGCTGGAATTCCAAATGAAGTTGTATTAAGAGCAAAAGAAGTTATGAATGAGATTTCTAATAAAACAGCTTTTGAAGAAAAATTAAAAAGTATGAAAAAAATTAAACAAAAAAAATTTAGTAAAAATAAAAATCAATTAAAACTTTTTTAATTCTATGGTATAATAATCTGGGTGATGTACCTAAAAAATTTTAGAAAGGGGATTTCCGAATGTTTGAAAACAGAATAAAAGAATTAAGAAGAAAAATGTTGTCAAAGGGTCTAGATGCTTATTTAGTTATTAACATCGAGGGTTCTTCAAAGCCATCTTCCTATTATTTAACTGGTTTTACAGGTTCATTTTCCGTAATTTATATTACTCACGACCATATATCTTTTTTAACCGATGGGAGATATTTAGAACAAGCCGAAAAAGAAACAGGAATAAAACCACTTCTTTTTAAGAGCAAATTATCTGAAGCATTAAAAGATATTTTCGATGTAAAAAAAGGATCCAAAATTGGATTTGAATCAAATAATGTTTCCACAAATATATATTTAAAGGTACTAAAAAGCTTTGAAGATTATGAATTTATTCCAGCAGAAGAGTTAATTATTGAGATGAGAAGGATAAAATCAAAAAAAGAAGTTACTTTTATTAAAAATGCGGCAGAAATTGCGGAAAGAGCTTTAGAAGAAACATTAGATTCTTTTTATATAGGAATGACAGAAAAAGAATTTGCTGCGAAGTTAGAATATAATATGAAATTAATTGGCGCTGATAATTATGCTTTTGAAACAATAGTTGCTTCTGGACCACGTGGTGCTTTGCCTCATGGCATAGCTTCAAATAAAAAAATATTTGAAGGTGAATTAATCGTTATAGATTTCGGAGCTTATGCTTATGGTTATAATTCAGATATCACAAGAACGGTAGCTGTAAACAAAATATCACCAAAACAAAGAGAAATATATGAATTAGTTTTAAAAGCACAAAAAGCTGCTATTGATGCTGCTAAAGCTGGAATGAAATATAGTGATTTAGATAAAATTGCTCGTGATATAATTTCTAAAGGTGGATATGGTGAATATTTTACACATAGTTTAGGACATGGTTTAGGATTAGAAGTTCATGAAAATCCAAGAGTTTCTAAGATATCTGAAGCTGTTTCTAAAGTAGGAGATGTTATAACAATAGAACCTGGAATCTATTTACCTGGTGAATTTGGTGTAAGAATAGAAGATGATATTTTAATTACTGAAGATGGATGTGAAGTTTTAACATCATTTGATAAGAATCTAATTATTATTTCGTAAATATTACATATATTTCTTAATTATTGAAGTAGGAGGAATGAAAAATATGGTAGTGGTTGGCGATTTAAAAAAAGGTATGATTATTTTAATAGACGGTGAATTATATAGAGTTTTAGGTATGCAAAAACACTTTACTGGTAGAGGTAGTGGAATAATTAAAACTAAATTAAAAAATTTAAAAACTGGTTACGTAATAGACAAAAATTTCAATTCTGGTGAAAAAGTTGAAGAAGCTGCTTTAGATTATAGACCAGCGGAATATCTATATCATGATGGAGATAATTATGTTTTTATGGACTTAAATACTTATGAACAATATTTACTATCAGAAGAAGATGTTTCAGACGCTAAAGATTTTTTAATTGATAATCTGGAAGTAACTTTAACATTCTATGATGAAAAACCTGTTGGAATAGTGTTGCCTACAGTAGTTATATTAGAAGTTGTAGAAACAGAGCCTAATTTCAAAGGAGATACTGCTTCCGGTGGTGGAAAACCTGCAAAATTGGAAACAGGATTAAAAACAACAGTTCCATTCTTTGTTGAAGTTGGGCAAAAAGTTAAGATTGATACAAGAACCGGGGAATATATTGAAAGAGCCTGAAAGGAGGGGAAATATGGCCATTAATGAAAATAATCAATTTGGCGAACTTTCTTTTTCAGATAACGCTTTAAAGGAATTGGCCATGAAATCTTATCAACTTTTTTTTAAAGAACAGGTGCCTGAAATTGATTTAAATGAAAAAGATATTTCTAAAATGATTAAAATTGTTGAAAATGATGATGAAACAATTTCTGTTTACATTAAAACAAAAGCAAAATATGGAGCTAGCATAATAAAATTCGCAAAAGATTTACAAAATTTTTTAAAATCAGAAGTTGAAAAAATGACTGAAGTGCCTGTAAGAAATATTGACATTGTTTTGGATGGTTTAATTGTCTCTTCTTCCGAAGAAAATATTGAAGAAATTGAAAAAATACCTGAAGTTATAGAAGAAAACAATATTATAATCGATGAAGAAGAAAACAAAATTATTGAAGATGACAATGGGAGTGTTGAAAATTGATTTCATCAAGAAGAAAAGTTAGGGAATCTGTATTAAAAAGTATTTTTCAATTAGAATTTAATGAAAACATATCTTATGAAGAAATATTAAATTTATTGAGGGACCTTTTAAGCAACAAAAAGGTCCCTCAAAACCTCATTGAGGAAGCTGAAATATATTTACAAAATATATATAATAACAAAGAAGAATATGACAATTTAATAAAAAAATATTTATTAAATTGGGAATTTGATAGAATTGCTAATATAGAAAAATCAATTTTAAGATTATCTATTTTTGAATTAAAAAACAGGCAAGATATACCGCCAAAAGTAATTTTGGATGAAGCTGTTGAATTGGCTAAAAAATATTCAAATAAAAGTAGCGCAAAATTTATTAATGGTATTCTTGATAGAATTGCTAAAAAAGAGTTTAAACGTTTATAGAGGTGATTTAATGAATGAAAAACCATTGTATAATGCGATTCGTAAAATGGATTATAATCAATTAGAAAAATTTTCAAAAAGAATTAGAGAATATATATACAATACCGTAACAAAAAACACGGGGCATTTGGCTTCGAATTTAGGAACTGTGGAATTAACTTTAGCTTTATATAGAATTTTTGACCCGGAAGAAGATATTATTATATGGGATACGAGTCATCAAGCTTATACGCACAAACTCTTAACAGGTCGTTGGGGGAGTTTTAAAACTTTAAGGCAAAAAAATGGAATTAGTGGTTTTACAAATATTTTCGAAAGTAAATATGATTATTTTGGCGCAGGGCATGCCGGAACATCTATTGCTGTAGCTCTGGGTTATGAATTAGGATTTAAAAAACAACATATTGAAAAAAATGTTATCGCAATACTTGGCGATGGCGCTATGACAAGTGGAATGGTTTTAGAATCATTAAATCAATTAAAATCCATTAATTCAAATATGAAAATAATTTTATTAAATAATGAAATGTCTATTTCACCAAATGTTGGTGCATTAGCAAAATTACTAAACAAAGTTAGAATTTCTTATGATTACTACAATTTTAAGGAAAAACTAAAAGAATCCTTAGAAGTTACAGAAGTTGGTCAAGATATTGAAGGTGTTTTGAAAAAATTAAAAGATGGAATTAAACATACTGTATATAATAACACATTAGGAATTTTTGAAGATATGGGTATAAAATATTATGGACCTGTCGATGGCCATAATATAAAAAAATTAGAACATTATTTGGAGTTTATAAAAAATTATAATGATGGCCCTTGTATTTTACATCTTAAAACAATAAAGGGGAAAGGATTGTCTTTTGCTGAAGAAAATCCAACAAAGTTTCATGGTATTAGCAATAAAATAGAAAAAAATATTTCTTATTCTAAAGTTGTTGGACATACATTAAATTTTTTAGCTAAAAATCATAATTTTATAACCTTTACTGCTGCTATGGAAAACGGAACCGGTTTAAATATACTAAAAGATAATTTTCCAGAAAAAGTGATAGACTTAGGTATTACTGAACCTTCAATTGTTACAGCTGCAGGTGCCGTAAGATTGTCTGGAATATTTAGCGTGGTTGATATATACTCCACATTCATGCAAAGAGCTTTTGACTCTATTGTACATGATATTGCTTTACAAAAAATTCCTGTCTTATTTTTATTAGATAGAGCTGGAATAGTCGGTGAAGATGGCCCTACACATCATGGAGTTTTTGATATTTCTTATTTGCGTTTAATTCCTGATATTGAAATCTACACACCATTAAATGCTCAAGATTTAGCTAATATGATTTATACTTCTTTTAAAAAAGGGTTAGATAAACCTACATTTATAAGATTTCCACGAGGTGGAGAGAATATAAATATTGATAATATTATTGAAAATTTAAAAATTGTAGATTATAACTGGAAGTTAATAAAAAAAGCAAATAATAAAAATATCTTATTGGTTGTAGGTCAATTAATAGAAGAGTATAAAGATTTATGGAAAGAGTTAAATGCTACAATTATTGGAATTAGATCTATTAAAAATATTGATAATCATATATTGAATTTATATATAAAAAATGATGTTAATGTAATTACAATAGAAGAAAACAGCTTAAAAGGTGGTTTTAATGAAGAAATAAAAACTTATATACTAAAAAATAATATTAGTTGTAATTTATTTACTTTTGGTATTGATGACTTTTTCATCCCGCAAGGAACTAGAAAAGAACTTCTTGATGAATTTGTTGTAAAACCTGAAAAATTAAAAAATATTATTTTATCTTCGGAAAAAGTAAAATAATTGTTTGAAAGGGGAGAAGGAAATGAAGAAAAAATTAATTTTTTTATTTATAATTTTGCTTCTATCTTTTGGTTTTTCTTTTAATTTAATGACTATTGGTACATATGGTATTACATCATCTTCCACCTCTTTAGACATTGCAAATTGGGATGATAGTTTTAAAAAATTTGATTATTATTCTTTAAAAATAGGAATTATGTATCCAGCTGAAGATTCTCCTGAAATGCTATTTGGTCCATATTTTGGATATACAATTTATGACAATATTACTCAATCACAATTAAAAGAGTTAAATTCAATTATTGAAAATATTGGATATGAATTAGGAATTATGACTATTTATAACACAGAGTTTTTATTTAATACAAAATTTAATGTATTAGCATTAGGCGGTATTCATACTGAAGATCAATTTAAATCTCTTTCTTCCTTAATAAATATTAATATTGGTTTGTCATATAAAATTACATCCTTTAATATTTTCTTTTTTGGAGGATATGAATCAAGATACTTTACTACAGATAATCAAATGGTAACAATTAATTATATTCCCGTTTCTTTAGGAGTGGAGGTGCTTTTTTAATTAATGAATCAAAAAACATATAAAGATTTGGAAATAAAAAAAATCTTAGAAAACATTTCAAAATTTGCTATTTCCGAATATGGAAAAAATTATATTGTAAATAATTTCAAGTATATAAAAGATTATGATTTATTAAAAACTGAATATGAAATTTTAGAAGAATTTATAAATTTTACAACAAAAAATGGCGAATTTGATTTGAGAGGTATACCTTCTATTTATACTGAAATTGATAAATTAAAAAACAATATTTACTTATCTTCTATAGAATATAAAAAAATATCAGATTTTTTATCTCAATCTATAAATATATTAGAAGAAAACAAAAAACTTTTGAATGGTTATAATAAATTAGAAAAAATAATTTACTCTATACCTAATACTTCAAATCTGGTAAAACTCATAGAAAAGTCTATTGACCAAGATGGCAATATAAAAGATACTGCTAGTGATAATTTAAGGAAACTAAGAAAAAAAATTGAAAATACTAAAAAGAATTTATATTCATCCTTAAAAAAAATAATTTCAAAATATCATAAATACATATCATTAGAACAACCAACATTAAAAAATAATAGATATTGTATCGTCATTCGTTCGGAACATAAAAATAAAATTGATGGGAATATAATTGCTTATTCTGATACTGGTGTTTCTGTTTATATAGAACCATATGAAATTGGAAAATTAAACTCTGAATTATCTGATTTAATAGCTTCAGAAAAAGCTGAAATTACAAGAATATTGGGTCAAATTTTTTTAGAAACAACAAAAAACTTATATAATATAACTAAAACTATTAATACCATAGAGTATATTGATGGTTTAAATGCAAAATTTAGATATTCTAAAAAAATGGGATATGTTTTTTCTTTACCAGATAAAAATAACCATATTATTTACTTAGATGGGATTAGACATCCATTAATAGAAAAAGAAAAAGTTATTCCTGTTAACTTAAAATTACCAGAAAATAAATTAGGAATGATTATTACAGGACCTAATACTGGCGGAAAAACAGTTGTATTAAAATCTGTAGGTCTTAGTATTGTCCTCTCTCATGCTTTACTTCCAATTCCAGTCTATAGCGCAAAAATTCCTTTTTTTAAAAATGTTTTTACCGATATAGGCGATGAACAAAGTATTGAACAGACATTAAGTACATTTTCTGCACATTTAAATAATGTTAAATACATTCTTGATAACGCTAATGAAAATTCCTTAGTTTTAATTGATGAATTAGGTACAGGAACAGATCCAATAGAAGGCTCTGCGTTGGCTCTTGCAATTATTGAAAAATTGATTGAATTAAAATCAACTTTTTTTATTACATCGCATTTATCTGCTGTAAAAATTTTTTCAATAGAAAATACAAATTTACTCTCAGCTTCCATGGGATTTGATAAAGAAACATTATCTCCCACTTATAAATTATTAGTTGGTGTTCCCGGAGCTTCCCATGCTATTGATATTGCAGAAAAATTAGGACTTCCTGAAGATGTTTTACTTAAAGCAAGTAATTTTTTGAGTAAAGAACAAGTTTTTGATGAAAAAATATTGGAAAATCTAACCCAAATTTACGAAGAATTAGAAAAAGAAAAAGAGGCGCATAAAACAAAACATAAAGAAGTTGTTATCCTGAAACAGGATTTAGAAAAAAAATTAGAATTATTGAGAAAAAAAGAAATTGAAAAGATTGATAATGAAATAAAAAAATATAAAGATTATTTGAGAAAACTAAAGAAAGATATAGATCTGTATATTAATACTTTAAAAAAAGAGAAAGATTTAAATAAAATTAGAGATCTAAGCAAAAAAATTGAAAATAAAAAATCCGAATTAAATGAATTAAAAATTAATATTAAAAACACTCCGAAAAAAGATATAAAAATTGGGGATATTGTAAATATTTCTGGTGAAAAAGCCAAAATTGTTAACATAAAAGGAGAAAAGATATTAGTAAAATTTATTAATAAACCTTTTGAATTGAGCGTCTCAATAAATGATATTAAATTTGAAAAAGAACGATTAAAAAATAGCATTACTTCAATTAATCAAATTCCTATAATAAAAAATGTAAAAAATGAAATTGATATAAGAGGAATGACTGTTGAAGAAGCTTTGCCAGATGTTGAAAAATTTATATCTGATTTATCTGCATCTAATTCAAATGGAGGTTATATTATTCATGGAAAAGGTACAGGAAAATTAGCTTTAGGCATATGGAATTTCTTAAGAAATAATAAAAGAGTAAAGTCTTTTAGATTGGGTAATGATAAAGAAGGGGGAACAGGTGTAACTTTTATTGAAGTTAAATAGATACAATTTCCGTTCCTCATCGGAGGTGTGTGTATGTTTGCTTTAGACATTGGTACACGATTTATTGTTGGTGTTGTATCTGAAATGAATGATGACAATGAAATTTTGATAAAAGACATTTCTATTAATGAACACGAAAATAGGGCTATGCTAGACGGTCAAATTCATGATGTTACAAAAGTTGCCAAAGGTGTTGAAAAAGTTATCAAAAATTTAAAAAACAAAAATAATAATATAAAAAATGTTGCTGTTGCTTTAGCTGGTAGGTTTTTAGTCACCATAACCGGTGAATATGAAAAAAACATTTCTGAAATTAAATATGTCGATTATAATGAAGTAAAAAATTTAGAAATAGAAGCTGTTAAAAATGCTGTCGAAAATTTGGAAATAGAAAAAAATTTCTATTGTGTTGGATATTCTGTTTTATATTACGAATTAGATGGTGAATGGATAAAAAAATTGGAAGGTCAAAAAGGTAATATCGCAAAAGTTAAAGTGATAGCAGCTTTTCTACCAAGAAATGTTGTTGATGCCATGTTAGCAGTCTTAGAATTAAATAATTTAGAACCTATTCATATAACTCTTGAACCTATTGCTGCTATGAATTTAATTGTTCCTGAAGATTTAAGAACATTAAATATTGCAATGGTTGATATTGGTGCTGGAACAAGTGATATTGCAATCTCTAAAGACGGAACTATTATTGGATATGGAATGGTTCCTATGGCTGGTGACGAAATTTCAGAAGCAATTTCAAAAGAATTATTAGTTGATTTTAAAACAGCTGAACAATTAAAAAGAAGTTTAAATAACAATAAAAGTGATACTTTTAAATATAAAGATATTCTTGATTTTGAACATGAAATCTCAAAAAATAAAATCCTTGAAATAATCGAACCAGTAATTGATGAAATCACAAGTAAAATTGCAGAAAAAATTCTTGAACTTAATGGAAAACCTCCTATAGCCGTAATGGTTGTTGGTGGTGGCGGTAAAGTTCCAAAATTTATAGATAAACTATCATTAAAGTTAAATCTCTCAAGAAATAGAATTACATTAAAAGATATTAAAAATATTAATTATGTTAAATTTGAAAATAACAATTCAAATATAGAAGGTAGTGAATTCATTACACCTATAGGAATTGCATATGTTGCTCATAAAAATGAAGGCAACGTTTTTGCAAGAGTCATGGTAAATAACAGAGCTATAAATATGATGCTTGTTGGTGGAAATATATCTGTAATGCAAGTTTTATTACAAGCAGGTTTTACAATTAATGATTTAGTTGGAAAACCTGCTCCTGCTCTATCATATGAACTAAACGGAGAATTAAAATTTATTCCTGGTGAAAAAGGAAAAGAAGCTCAAATAAAAGTAAATGGATTACCTGCAGATTTAAAATCTCCAATTAAACCTGGAGATATTATAGAAATCGGAAAACCAGAGGATGGAAAAATAAGAAAAGTTTTTCTTAAAGAAATCATCAAACCATATAAGATATTTATAGATGGAAATCTTATTAAAATATTTCCAAGAATATTTAAAAATGGCAAAAAAGTGTCTTTAGATACTGAATTACATGATGGAGATAAGATTACTTTAAAAAATCCTATTGTAAAAGACATTTCTTTAGAATCTAATATAATAAAATTTTCAATAAATAATAAATTCTATGAAATTCCAGCGGGAAAAATTCTTTTACGAAATGATGAAATATTAAATGAATTTGATGAATTATATGATGGAGATAAATTAAATACAAAAATTCTCAATCTACCAAGTATCAGAGAATTTATTGATATTAAACCAGAAAAATATATTACTGTAACTTTAAATGGGAATAATATCGAAATTCCAATTGAAGAAATAATTGTAAAGGATAAAAATAACAAAATCAGTATAAATAATAAAATATATAATGACATGCATTTAAAAGTCGAAAAAATAGAAAAAGATATTCGTTTATTAGACTTATTTTTACATATAGATTTTGACATATCAAATTTCACTAAATATAAAATTTTCATAAATAATAAAGAGATTTTTAGTTTTAATGAAAAAATAAACAATGGCGATATTATAAGGATGGAATTTGAATGATTAAGGGGATTGGAATTGATATTGTTGAAATAAAAAGAATTTCATGTGGTATTGAAAAGAAAATTTTAAGTGAAAAAGAAATGAAATTATTAAATAAATTCAAAGGGGAAAATAGAAAAAAAGAATTTATAGCCGGAAGATTTGCCGTTAAAGAGGCTTTGATAAAATCATTTGGAACTTTTATTCCTTATAATAAAATAAGTATTCTCAATGATGCAAAAGGCAAGCCTTATTTAGATGAAAAATCTTTAGATTTTTTAAAAAATACATTTGGAAATTATAACATTCATATTTCTATTTCTCATGAGAAAAATTATGCTGTTTCAATGGTAATAATCGAAGGGGGAGAACGATGACATATTATGAAATAATAATAAAAATAATATTATCTTCAATATCCGGTGCCTTAATTGGATATAATAGAGAAAAAATAAATAGACCAGCTGGAATCAGAACTCATGCACTGTTGTCTTTAGGTGCGAGCATATTGACAATTATATCGATAACATCATTTTATGACCCTGTAACAAAAGTTGGAGACCCAGGAAGAATTGCAGCTCAGATTGTTTCAGGAATAGGATTTTTAGGTGCAGGTACAATATTAAAGAATGGTAATAAAGTTAAAGGATTAACCACCGCTGCAACATTATGGGTATCTGCATCAATAGGTATGACATTTGGTGCAGGCGCATATTTCGTAGGGATTAGCGCTTTAATAATAACGCTAATTATTTTATATATAAATAAATTTTCAAAACATTTAAATATTGAAAGAACTATTGAAATAACTTTAAAAGATAAAAAAGATATTAAAAAAATATTGGATATATTCTCAAAACATAATAATATAATATTAAAAAATATCGACTTTTCACAAAAAGATGATGGAATATTATATTTTGTTCTGGAAAAACCAGGTTATATGGAAATATCTAAAATCCAAAAAGAATTGATGTATATAGAGAATATTGAAAATATAAATATAATTGATGATAATTAATGAAAGGTGGAAATAATTATTATGATATCAGAAGATATAAAAAAAGAGTATGAAGAACTAAAAAATAATATAGAAAAATATAATTATTACTACTATGTATTAAATAATCCTTTAATTTCTGATGTTGATTATGATAAATTATTTAAAAAGCTAATAACATTGGAAAAAAAATATCCGGAATTAAAAACACCAGATTCTCCAAGTTTTAGAGTTGGAGGTAAAATATTAAAACAATTTAACACTGTGCCACATACTGTTCCTATGCTGAGTTTGGATAACACATATAACGAAAAAGAAATTATAGAATTCGATGAAAGAATAAAAAAACTTCTTAATCTTAAAAATGTTGAATATACATGCGAATTAAAAATAGATGGAATTTCAATATCGCTAAGATATGAAAATGGAATCTTAGTTCAAGGAATAACAAGGGGAAATGGAGTAAATGGAGACGATGTAACAGAAAATATTAAAACAATTAGAAGCATACCTTTAAGATTAAAAGAACCTGTAACCATTGAGGTTCGTGGAGAGGTTTTTATGCCTAAAAAGGAGTTTTTAAGAATAAATGAAGAAAGAGAAAATGAAGGGCTAAATGTGTTTGCGAATCCGCGAAATGCAACTGCGGGTACTATTAAACTTCTTGATACATCTGAAGTTTCTAAACGACATCTTGATTCTTTTATTTATTATATATTAGAACCTGAAAAACATAATATTAAAACACAGATAGATGCCTTAACGTACTTAGAAAAATTGGGATTTAAAGTAAACAAAGAAACTAAGCTATCTAAAAATATATATGAAGTAATTGAATATTGGAAATACTGGACAGAAAATAAAAACAAATTAGAGTATGATGTAGATGGAACTGTTATAAAGGTTAACAATTTTGAATATCAAAAAAAATTAGGAAATACCGCACGTAGTCCGAGATGGGCAATTGCATTTAAATTCCCTGCCGAACAGGCAATTACAAAAATCAAAGATATTATATTTCAAGTTGGAAGTACTGGCATAATTACTCCTGTGGCAATTTTTGAACCCGTATTTTTAGAAGGAACTACTGTTCAAAGAGCTAGTTTACACAATTTTGATTATATAAAAGAAAGAGATATAAGAATAAATGATTATGTAAAAATTGAAAAAGCTGGTGGAATCATTCCTCAAATAGTTACAGTTTTAACGGAAAAAAGAACAGGAAATGAAAGTCCTATTGAAGAACCTACAAAATGCCCTGTTTGTGGAGGACAAGTTGGAAAAATAAACCCTTCAGAAATTGCTATTAGATGTTTAAATCCATTATGCAAAGCAAAATTAAAAAGAAATTTGGAAGTTTGGGTATCAAGAGATGCAATGAATATACAAGGATTAGGTCCAAAACTAATCGATAGAATTGTAGAAGCAAAATTAGTAGAAAAGGTGTCTGATTTATATAAACTTGATCATTTTAAACTTGCATCTCTCGGTCATGGTATCGGTCCAAAAATGATAAGCAAAATACTAAAACAAATTGAAGATTCTAAAAAAAGAGGGTTAGATAAAGTATTATACGCTTTAGGTATTCCTAATGTTGGTAAAAAATTAGCAAAAGATTTAGCAGAAAAATTTAACACTATAGATAATTTAACAAATGCCGAATATGACGAATTAATCTCAATTGATGGTATTGGATCTGATATTGCTCAGCAAATATATGATTTTTTTAAAAATGAGAAGGTTAAAAAAATCATAAATGAGTTAAAAGAACTCGGCGTTGTTTTAACTTATCATTCAAATGAAAAAGAAGGTATGTTTAAAAATATGCTAATATGTGTTACAGGAGAACTTGAAAAAATGACAAGGGGACAATTTAAAGAATTCATTGAAAATAATGGAGGAACATTTAAGGATTCTGTAACAAAAAAACTCAATTTTCTTGTTGTTGGAAAAAATGCTGGAAGTAAATTAGAGAAAGCTAAAAAATTTGGAATCCCGATTCTCACAGAAAAAGAATTTTACAAAAAATATAATATTTAAAATGAGAGCGAAATACGCTCTCATTTTTCCAAAAAAAGAGGGTTTAAGTGAAGGTTACTCTTTGCTTGATAAAATTTCTACTATATCTCCAACTGTTTTAATTTTTTCCAATTCTGAATCATCAATTGAAACACCGAGCTCATTTTCAAAATCCATCGTTAAATCTACCAATTCCAAAGAATCTAATTCTAAATCATCAGTTAAATTAGCATCTTCGGTTATTTTTTCTTTTTCTACACTCAAACTTTCAGCCATAATTTCCACAACTTTTTCAAATAATTCTTTTTTATCCATATTTTTCGACCTCCTTAAATTTCAAATAATTCATTTATAATTTCTTCAACTTTTTGAATTTTATTTACTTTTGAAACAGCTGCACCACAAAATACAAAACCGTTTTCTATATCTCCAATAGCTGCATTATATAATGCTTTTGCAATACAATAAGGTGCATTTTTAAAATCACATGTTTTAATACAATGATATCTACATTCATACGGTTTTTTTTCACCTTTTTCTACAGATTCAATAAAAGAATTTTTCAGAGCTCGTCCTGGTAATCCCACAGGACTTTTTATTATAGTTATATTCTCTTCTTTCGCATTTATTATTACTTCTTTAAAATTAATATCTGCATCGCATTCCTCAGTAGCTATAAATCTTGTTCCTAAT
The DNA here is from genome assembly GCF_900129175.1 of Marinitoga hydrogenitolerans DSM 16785. NCBI lineage: Bacteria > Thermotogati > Thermotogota > Thermotogae > Petrotogales > Petrotogaceae > Marinitoga > Marinitoga hydrogenitolerans. The sequence goes on along the minus strand of NZ_FQUI01000024.1, from coordinate 7,889 downwards.
TGAACACCATCGGCACCAAGATTTAATACTTTTTCCACATCTTCTTTTGAAAACAATCCTCCACCTGCAATAAGTGGTATCCTTTTACCATATTTTTTTTCTACTTCTAATAAGTATTCCTTCACAATTGGTATATTATTTTCCAACTTTTTATTTTCTAAAAATATTTCATTATTTTTATAGCCAAGATGGCCGCCTGCCAATGGACCTTCTAAAACAAAAGCATCTGGAATATATTTATATTTTGAAAACCACCTTTTTACAATTATTTGAGCTGCTTTAAGAGAGGAAATTATTGGAACTAACTTTGTCTTACTATTATCAGTTATAAAAGAAGGTAGATTTAATGGTAAACCAGCTCCAGAAAAAATAATGTCTATCCCTTCATCAATAGCTGTTTTTACCATGTCAGCATAATTTGTAAGAGCTACCATAATATTTACTCCAATAATACCACTTGTTTTTTCTCTAGCATTTCTAATGTATTTTCTTAAACTTTCTATACTAGCTTCCTTATAATTTCTTATATTAGAAAAAAATCCTATTCCCGCTGTTCCAATAACCCCAATTCCTCCGGCATTTGCTACAGCGGATGATAATCCATCCAATGAAATGCCAACTGCCATTCCTCCTTGAACAATTGGATATTTTGGTTCTAAATTCCCAATTTTTAATTTCTTTATAATTTGTACCACCTCACTATATCATAAAATGACCATTGGTCAGTTTAAAGCAAAAATAAAATATTATATTATTTTTTTAGACTTTTTTCCATAAAATCTATATAAAAATCCAATATAGCTGATGCAGGAAAATCTTCATCCCAATTTTCATATAACTTTTTTCTTAATTCAAATTGCTGAACAACACCTATAGTTTGTAGCCATAATATCATAGCAATTTTATTTACATCAATATCTTCTCTTATAGATCCGTCATTGATTCCTTTTAAAATTAATAATCTTAAAATATCATATATTTCTTCACTTTTTTCATAAGAATTAATAACCAAAGGTTCATTTGCATCTAAATCCGCTTTTTCAGATTCATATTTAATAATAAAACTATAATATTCAGGATATTCTCTATAAAATTGTATATAAACTCTACCCATATCTAAAACCTTTTCCAAACCTGTTTTTGATGACTTGATTTTGCTTTTAATTAAATTTTCTAATATCTCAAGACCTTCATATACCAATGAAAAAAACAAATCCTTCTTACTTGAAAAGTATAAATACAAAGTCCCTTTTGCCATATTAGCTGTTCTGGCAATTTCATTCATTGTTGTATTTTCATACCCTTTTTCAAAAAATATATTTTTAGCAATATCCATTATTTTCTTTTTCTTTTCAAGAATTTTCTCTTCATCATAATTTTGCCTTGACATAGATTCACCTTCTGACCGTGGGTCATTTTTCTTTTTTTATGATTATAGCATCTTTTTTCATTTTTGTCAATATTTTACTCTAAGTTTATACGCACTCTCTAAATTCAATAATAAATTGAGTTTAATGAAATTAATTTATATTAAAACAATATTTAGATTTATTAAGAAAAAAAAGAATTTTTGTTATAGTTCATTATAATCATTGATGAAACAATATATGAGACATAATATTCATTTTTCATGAAACATTTTACATGATAATATTTATGTGAATATAATTTATGGGAGGGAAGAACATGAAATTCAGATTGAAGTATTTTTTAGTAATTTTAGTATTCAGTATGTTATTTGTTTCCATGTTTGGTGAAACATTTAAGAGAGATGAAACATTCTTTTTCGGAGGAGGATTATGGAGCGCACCATCTAATTGGAACCCGTTGACACCATGGGCTGCTGTTCCAGGAACTATTGGAGGTGTTTATGAAACTTTATTTACATATGATCCTTTAACCAATAAATTTATTCCATGGCTAGCTGAAAAAGGTTATTGGAAAGATGATAATCATTACTATCTAAAGTTAAGAAATGATTTAAAGTGGACTGATGGAAATCCTATGAATGCTGATGATGTTATTTTTACTTTTGAAATTGCAAAGAAAAATAAAGGTATTTCTTATTCAACTATATGGAATTGGATGTCAAGTATTAAAAAATTAAGTAATACTGAATTGTTGTTCGAATTTTCCGATCCAAGATATCATGAATGGGATTTCCAATTATATCAGATAGCAATAATACCAAAACATATATGGAGTAAGTACCCTATAGATAGCGTAGTATCTTTATCAAATGAAAATCCTATAGGTTCTGGAATGTATTTAGCTTATGATAAAACTGATGATAGAATGATTTTCAAAAGAAATGATAAATGGTGGGGAAAAAATATTTTTGGATTACCAGCTCCAAAATATCTAATAGAACTAAAAATATTCTCTAATAATGTTGCTTTAGGAATGCTTATGAAAGGTGAATTAGATGTAAGTAATTTCTTCTTACCTGGAATACCCTCTGTAAAAAATATTTACAAAATAAAAACATGGTTTGAAAAAGCTCCATATATGTTATCAGACAATACAGCATTATTGTTTTTAAATACAAAGAAGGAGCATATGAATGATCCTAAATTTAGAAAAGCTTTATCTTACGCTATAAACGTATCTCCAATAATTAGAAGAGTTTTTGAATTTCAAGTTGAGCCCGCAAATCCTTTAGGCTTTTTACCTGTTGATTCATGGATGAAATATTATGATAAAGATATTGTAGAAAACTATGGATTTAGTTATAGTCCTGCTATGGCAAAAAAAATATTAGATGAAGCTGGGTACAAAGATATAGATAACGATGGTTTCAGAGAAACTCTAGATGGGAAAAAAATTGATTTAACTATTATCGTTCCATTTGGTTGGACTGATTGGATGGAATCAATTAAAAATATTTCTTCTGATTTTGAAAAAGTTGGTATTAAAGTCGAACCAAAATTTCCTGACTTCGGTAAATATATGGAAGATATGAATTCAGCTACTTTTGATATGTTAATAAATAATTTTAATAGTAATGTTTCTTCAACACCATGGACATATTTTAACTGGTTATTTGAATCAACACAAATTGATAATGAAAAAGCATATGGTGGTAATTGGGGAAGGTATAAAAATCAAGAACTATTTAGTTTAATTAAAGAATTTAATAAAACTAAAGATGAAGAGAAAGCGAAAAAAATTGCATCAAAAATTGAAAAAATATTTTTAGAAGAGATGCCTGTTATTCCTCTTTGGTATAACGGAATGTGGTTCCAAGCAAGTGAAAAATATTGGACAAATTATCCTGATGAAAATAATCCGTATGCATGGCCATCATTGTGGGGTGGAAGATGGCAGGTAGGAGGTAATATGTTGTTACTAAATATAAAACCTGCAAAATAAACATATATATGCTCCAACTCTAAGAGTTGGAGCATAATAGATAATCAGGAGGTTTAAAATGGCAAAATATTTGAAGAAAAAAATTATTATTTATCTAATAACTTTTTTTGTTGCTGTGTCTATTGATTGGGCTATACCAAGATTCATGCCAGGTAATCCTATATCATTATCGCTATCCAGATTTTCCGGGCTTCCAGAAGCAACAGAAAAATTAAATTCTTATTTTACCAAAGCTTTTGGTTTTGATCAACCTCTCTGGAAACAATATATAAATTTTTGGATCTCCTTATTTAAAGGAGATTTAGGGGTTAGTGTTTTTCTGTATCCAAAAAAAGTTGTTGACATAATAAAGAGTTCTATTATTTATGATATTCTACTATTAGTTCCAGCGATAATATCAAGCTGGATTGTTGGGAATAAATTAGGTGCTTTATCTGCAATAAATAAAAAGACTGATAATTCAATTATACCAATATTTTTCTTTTTAACTTCTTCTCCATATTTTTGGATGGCTATGTTAATGGCATGGTTTTTAGGATTTGTCATTCCAATATTTCCTTTATCAGGTGCGTATAGTTATACATTAACGCCTTCTTTTACTATTAAATTCATTTTAGATTTTCTATATCATTTAATTCTTCCTTTTATATCTTTATTTTTGGTCATGATGGGTGGTTGGGCAATCGGAATGAGAAATATGATTATATATGAAATGGGATCAAATTATTCTAAATATATGGAAGCATTAGGCGCTTCAGATAAATTAATACGAAAATATGCTTTTAGGAATGCTATATTGCCTCAAATAACAGGATTAGCTTTGCAATTAGGTACTATAATTTTAGGTTCTTTAACCACACAAAGTGTTTTTTCATATCCTGGATTAGGATTTTTGTTATTGCAGGCTATTCAAAATCAAGATTATTTCTTAATCCAAGGGATTTTTTTAGTAATTGTTATTATGGTGTTAATAGGTAATTTTATTGTGGATATAATTTATGTCTTTGTTGATCCAAGAATAAGGTATTCATATACGGAGGGAACATAATATGAAATTCGATTTAAAAAAATATGATTATTTATATTTTGCTTTAAAAAATAAAAAAGTAATTTTTGGTATATTTGTTTTTACAATTTTACTTATGTTAGGTATAATTGGTCCATATTTTTCTAAATATAATCCTTTAGATTATGCTGGTCCAGGATATATGCCACCAAATAAAGATTATTGGTTGGGAACAAATATATTTGGACAAGACTTATATACACAAATTGTATATGGTTTAAGAAGTTCATATTTTGTAGGTTTTTTTGGAGGAACTATAGCAACTATTATAGGTTTATTTATAGGATTTTTATCTGGTTATAAAGGCAAATGGATAGATGAAGGATTAATGATGATTACAAACATTATGTTGGTAATCCCTACTTTAGCTATTCTAATAATAATTTCTGCATATTTATCTTTTAGAGGAATGGTTTTTGAAAGCATTATTATTGGTCTAACTAACTGGCCTTGGACAGCACGTGCAATAAGATCGTTAACAATGTCTATAAAAAATAAAGAGTTTGTTAATCTATCTAAAATATCTGCATTACCGACAAGAAAAATAATTTTAGAAGATATTGCATCCAATATGTTTTCATATATATTTATGGTATATATACTTCAATTCGGTGGAGCAGTTTTATCTGCGGTAACTCTTGATTTTATAGGATTAGGTCCAACAAAAGGAATTTCATTGGGACTAATCATGCAAATTGCTAGAGATTGGAATGCTATTCAATTAGGTATGTGGTGGTGGGCTATTATACCAGGTTTGATAATCACATTATTAGTAACCTCACTATATTTTATAAATACTGGTTTAGATGAAGTATTCAATCCTAAATTACGGGAGATGTGATTTAAGTGGAAAAGATATTAAATGTTAAAAATCTAAAAATATATTATAAAACTTTAAAAGGTTATGTAAAAGCTATTGATGATGTATCTTTTGATATAAACAAAGGTGAAATATTAGGAATAGCCGGAGAATCAGGGTGTGGAAAAAGTACATTGGGAAATAGTTTAATTTTATTAAAACCTCCTATGAATTATATATCTGGTAAAGTACTTTTAAATAATAAAAATATAATAAATTTACCTAAAAAAGAAATGAAAAAAATTAGATATGAAAAAATATCAATCATACCTCAATATGCTATGGATGCTTTTAGTCCAACAAAAAAAATTAAGACTTTTATATCAGATTTGGTAAAAGAACATGGTATAACACCAGATGAAAATTTTTTTAATAAGGTAAAAAAAAGATTGGAATTGGTCAATCTTAATCCAAATGTTATAGAAAAATATTCTGTTGAATTATCTGGAGGAATGAAACAAAGAGTTATTATGGTTATTTCTACACTATTAGATCCAGATCTTTTAATAGCTGATGAAGTAACTTCAGCTTTAGATGTAAGCTCTCAAAGATTTGTCTGCGATATGTTAATTAAATTTAGAAATATGAATATAGTTAAATCTATGATTTTTATAACACATGACATTGGTGTCCTATATCAAATAGCAGATAGAATAATGATAATGTATGCTGGAAAAATAGCCGAAATAGGAAAAACAGAAAACATTCTGAACCATCCCAAACATCCTTATACTAAAGCTTTAATTAATTCAATTCCCAAAAGTAATATTAGAATAAAAAAAGAAAAATTAGAAAGTATAGATGGAACTCCTCCAAACCTTTTGAATATTGAAGAAGGCTGTAGATTTAGATTTAGATGACCATTAGCTAATAAAAAATGTTTGGAAAATCCACCTATAAAAACTTTTAAAGATGGTCATCAAGTTGCTTGTTGGAAGGTGAGTGATGATTATGAGTGAAATTTATATGAAATTAAATAATGTAACTAAAGAATTTGGAACTGATTTTTTTGGAAAAAACAAATTTAAAGCTGTAAATAATGTGTCTTTTGATATAAAAAAAGGTGAAATTTTATCTTTAATAGGAGAAAGTGGAAGTGGAAAAACAACTATTGGAAAGATGATTTTAAGATTAATAAAACCAACATCTGGTCACATATTATTTAATGATAAAAATATATGGGAAATAAAAAATACTAAATCATATTATAGATATGTTCAGGCTATTTTCCAAGATCCTTTCTCATCTTTTAATACTTTATTTAAAGTTGACAGAGTATTTAAAATGATTTTTGATAATTTTTTCCCCGCAGAAAAAAATAGATTGGAAAAAATAGAAAAGACTATTACTCAGGTTGGCATGAATCCGAAAAATATACTTGGAAAATATCCACATCAATTAAGTGGAGGACAACTACAAAGGCTATTAATAGCAAGAGCTTTATTAATGGACGTTAAAATATTGGTGGCAGATGAACTAATTAGTATGTTAGATGCTTCAACAAGAATAGATGTTTTAAATTTATTAGAAAGTATAAGAAAAGAAACCGGAATGGCAATTGTTTTTATTACTCACGATCTTTCTCTTGGATATTATTTAAGTGATAGAACATTAATTATGTATAAAGGTGAAATAGTTGAACATGGTGATACAGAAAAAGTATATAAAAACCCCCAACATCCATACACTAAAATGTTATTAAATTCTGTCCCAGAAATAAATAAAAAATGGAATCTTAATGAGGAATTTATACCTGAAGCTATTATTAAAGAAATAGAAAGATTTTATTTTGAAAATAAATATTTAAAATATTCAGATTTAATAAATGGATGCAAAGAAATAGAAAAAGACCATATTGTAAAAGTGAGGGGATAGAATGAAAAGGATGGATTTTCCTAAAGATTTTGTTTTTGGAACAGCAACAGCAGCATATCAGATTGAAGGTGGAAAAGACGAGAGAAGTTTATCAATATGGGATGAATTCTCGCATACACCTGGAAAAGTATTAAATGGTGATACTGGAGATATTGCATGTGATCATTATCATAAATATAATGAAGATATTGAGATAATGAAAAATTTAGGAGTAAATGCATATAGGTTTTCTATATCTTGGCCACGAGTAATGAAAGATGGGGTTAAACCGAATCAAAAAGGGTTAGATTTTTACAGTAAACTTATAGATAATTTGCTAGAAAATAATATAGAACCATTTATTACGTTATATCATTGGGATTTACCTTTATATCTTTACAAAGATAAAAATGGGTGGTTGTAAAAACAACTACAAAAATGTTAAAAAAAGGGAAAATAAAAATGTACAAAAAAGGGATTAAGAATTAGAAACAGAATTAGCAAAAAAATCCATTTTTTCTTTTAGTCTGTAAGATTCACCTTTAATTGAAATAACATGAGAATGATGTAATAATCTGTCTAATATAGCTTGAGCTAAAACTGGAGAACCAAATATTTCACCCCAACTTGAAAATGGCATATTTGTTGTAATTATTGTACTGTGTTTTTCGTATCTTTTTGATATTAATTGAAAAAATAAGTTTGAAGCATCTGTATCAATTGGCAAATATCCTATTT
>NZ_FQUI01000023.1 GCF_900129175.1 Marinitoga hydrogenitolerans DSM 16785 | reverse complement strand
CTATTACCTTTTGTTTGTTTTTACCGTTCTCTCTATAATTTTCAACAATTCTCAAATATTCTGTTCCTTTATTATTTTTAACAATTCTTAAAAACATAAAAATCACCTCTTGATTTCATAATGTCACTGTATATTATACCACAAAAACACTATGAAATCAAGAAAATTACACTATTGTTAAAATATTTTGTGTCATCACACGATTTTTTTTAATCCTATTTTTCCATACTTTTATCGTCTCAAACCCGCATTCTACCGTTCTATTTTCCTTAAATTTCCCAGATTGCTGTCAAAGTTAGGAGAATTGGCAGCAAGAACTTTTCAACCGCCAGCAACTGAATAATAAATAAAAAACAGCCGTATATATATTAACATACGGCTGTTTTTTATTGTGTATATTTTTCCAGATAAGATAAAATGCCATTATTTTGTACAATATTAGCATATATTTTTCCACTGGATCTAATATGGAATTTGATATTTTCGTAGTCGAATTCATAGAGACCATATTTAGCAGAAAAACCATATTCCCATTCAAAAAGATCAAAAATTGTTTTATGATGAAATCCAAGAATTTTAATCTTTTTTTCTAAGGCTTTATGTAAATTAGTTAAAGTTTTTATTAAAAATGTAGATCTATATATATCATTTTCGTCAGCAATTCCTGTTGATAATATTAAAATTGGTTTATCAAAGTGTTTTAATTTAAGCAAGCTATCTAATAAAACATCAGGGTTAATGGATTTTCCAATATCATCTTTTTGAAGAGGTTTAGATGAATCAAAATTATAATCACCATCATAACTTATAGAAATGAAATCCATATATTTTAGTAAATTATATTTTCTAAAATCAATTTCATCATATGCTATATTTTTTGCTAACGATATTTTAGAGAATTTATTTTTCTTTTTTATCATTACATATGTTTCTTTGTGTAAATCATATAATTTTTTTATGATGTAATCTTTTTTTTCGATATTCTTTGAGGGATAAATATTTTCAATACTATTTTTAATAAATTTTCCAGGTTCAAAAAAAGTTATATAGTAATCCACAATATTTCCAATATAATTAAGGATAATATCAACATAATCAGTAAAAAATTTCAGATTTTCTTCTCTATTAAAACCACCACGTTCTTCAAACCATATAGGTAAGGTGTAGTAATTTAAAATAACTATAGGTTCTATATTGCTTTTTTTCAAATTTAGAATAAAATTTTTATAACTTTCCAATTTTTTATAATTAATAAAATTCATTTCAGGTATAATTTTCGCCCATTCTAATGAAAAAGATAATGAATTTAAATGTAGATCTTTAGAGATTTTAAGTATTTCGTTAAACAGATTTATATTAATATTATTTAAAATAGACAAATTACTACCATCTTTTATATGACCTTTTTCTTGCCATAAATCCCAATTAGTTTTATTATTTACTTTTTCAATTTGATAAGAAGAAAAAGTATTTCCCCACATAAATCCCTTTGGAAAAGATATGTTTTTTTCCATCTCTATCACCTTTTACCAGTTATACCAAATGCTTTCAAAATAACTCTTTTTCGTCTTTGACCGTCAAATTCGGCATAAAAAATTTCCTGCCATGGTCCTAAATCAAGATCTCCATCGGTTATAGGAACAATTATTTGATGATGCATTATTAAATTTTTTAAATGAGCATGTCCGTTTATTTCGCCGGTTCTATGATGTTTGTATGGATAATTTTGAGGAGCCAATTTTTCTAACCATTCTTTAATATCCTCTATTAGACCGCTTTCGCAATCATTAATATATATTGATGCCGTTAAATGCATTGCGGATACCATGACATACCCGTCAATAATATTTGATTCCTTAACAAAATCTCTAACTTCATTTGTTAAGTGAATTATTTCAATCTTTTTTTTTGTATTAAACCATAAATATTTTGTTACGCTTTTCACTTCATTTCCATATATTTCTTCATCAAAACTCATAATACCCCCCCAGTTTAAAAATTAATTATTAGAATTTAGGCTTTTCGCGCATGGTTTTTATGCTTATTTTTTCAAAAAAGCGTAAAATTTTAGTGATAATCCTTTCTTTAGAAGATAATGGTTCTACTTTTATGGTATAAAATCCAGATTTGTTACCTGCTATAATATCTGTAAAAAGTTGATCGCCTATTAATACTGCATGTGTTGGTTTTATGTTTAATTCCTGAATTTTCTTTTTTATTCTGAAAGGAAAAGGCTTTAATGAATATCCCATGACATTTATATTATATTTATTTAAAATTTCTCTAATGCTGTTAAATCGGTGATCTTTGCCATTTGAGGCTATTAAGATCTTAAAATCTTTTGATAATTTTTCAAATAAGTTTAGAACATCTTCGGGTAATTTTTCTGAGCGCCATGTAGTTAATGTGTTATCAAAATCAAAAATTAATAATTCATAATTTTTATTTTTTAATTTATTATAATCAATATCAAAAACTGATTTAACAAATTCATTTGGTACTGCTAAATCCATTACTCTAAATAGCCACCCAAGAGTATAAAAAAATATAAAATACAAGACTTTCGATATAAATGCAGATATTTTTTTATATGTGGAATCAATTTCAAATGTATAAGGATTAACCAATATGGTATATAATCCAGTTCTGTTGCCAACGAAAATATCTGTAAAAAATAAATCACCAATTAATATAGTTTCTTGAGGTTTTGAGTTTAAATCAGTCAAAACTTTTTTTAATTTTTTTGAAAAAGGTTTTCTCATTTTCCAATATACTTTAACTCTACCTTTTGTTTTTTCTTTAACATTTTTAATTCTCTTTTCCGGACCGTTTGAGACAACAGCTATTTTAAATCCCATTTCATAAAGTTTATTAAAAAGAGATAAAGTTTTATCATCAATTTGTTGTTTCCAGGGAGCTAAGGTGAAATCATAATCAAACAATATTGTGGTAAAACCTAACTTTTTTAATTTTTTGTAATCAATGTCGAAAATTGTTGAGTGGTGTTCATAAGGTATAGGGATAATATTATATATATTTCTTTTAGACTTTTCCGTTGTTGGGTTCAACCCTTACAACCTCCAAATCAGTCATTTCTTTTAAAGAATTTATTAATGTTAAGGATTCATCCAAAGTATCTTTAGGGCATATTATTTTCATTAAATTACCTTCAACCACATTTCGAACATTCATTAAGTTATCAACAGATTCTAATAGATAAGTAACAAGATGAATGTCTTCTTTTTTTACTCTTAAATATACATCATATTCTAATACTTCATTTTTCATTAAATCACCCTTTCAATAAAATAGAATTACCCCTATATTTTACATTATATATCTTAAATGTTTTTTACAAAAGTTCTGCAGCTTTGGTTGCTAATTCGGATCTTTCGCCTTTTAATAAATATATATGAGCGGCCAAGTTAGAATCTTTAAATTTTGAAGATACATAAATTAAACCATTTGAAGAAAAGCCTAAATATGGATTATCTATTTGAAAAGGGTCACCTGTTAAAACTATTTTTGTATTTTCACCAACTCTAGTTATTATTGTTTTTATTTCATGAGGTGTAAGGTTTTGTGCTTCATCAATTATCATATATTGCTGAGGGATTGACCTACCTCTAATATATGACAACACTTCGATTTCTAAAATATCCCTTTTTTCTAAATATTCACCAGGTTTTTTTCCTTTTCCTTGAAATAAAAAATCCAAATTATCATATATAGGTTGTAACCATGGTTTCATTTTTTCTTGTATAGATCCGGGAAGATAACCGATATCCTTGCCTACAGGAACAATAGGTTTTGAAACTAATAATTTTTTATATTGTTTTTCTTCTAAAACTTTGTTTAATCCAACAGCTAAAGCTAATAGTGTTTTACCGGTACCTGCACTTCCAACCAATGTGACGAGAGGAATTTCGTCGTTTAATAAAGCATCAAATGCAAAAATTTGCTCTCTATTTAATGGGGTTATTCCAAAAACTTCGGTAAAATAAGAAACTTCTAATTTAATTAGGGATTTTTCCTTTTCAGAATATCTATAATAATTTCCATCATTTAAGTCAAAATATGTGTTGGGAAAAGGTTTTGATTCTAAATCTAATAGATTAAAGTTGATTTTTTCTTTTTCAACAAGTTTTTTATCAACAGTAAGTTCAATAAATCCAGGAAAATAATTTTCATATTCTACTCTATCAGTTAAATAATCCTGTGGTTCAATACCAGCAGCCTCTGCTTTTATTCGTAAATTTAAATCTTTTGTAACTAAATATGTTGGGATTTTACTTTCTTTTTTTAATTCAAGAGCGTATAATAAAATCCAGTCATCCATTTTTTTGCCTAAATAATGTGGAATTTTTACTCCATTTTCTTCTAAAGTCATTATTCTGAGTATTCCACCGTTTTCTAATTTTATTCCAGTTCTTAGATTACCTTGTTTTCTTAAATTATCTAAAACTCGATTAATTTCACGGGCAGCAGCACCAGTTCGTTCACCTCGAGTTTTTAGATTATCTATTTCTTCAAGTACAGGAAACGGAATAATAACGTTATTGTCTTCAAAGTTAAAAATAGCTTTTGGGTCATGAATCAATACATTTGTATCAAGTACGTAATTTTTAATCATACTATCCCCTCCATTTTTTTATAAAATCGCCTAAACTTTTTAACCCGAATTTATTTAAAAAAATTAAAAACAACTTTGCAGTCATTAAAGCGTCCTCATAAGCTCTGTGTGATTTTCCAATATAAATGTTAAATTTTTTTGAGAGATATTCTAATGAATAAGGTCCTTTTTCTAAAAGAGTTTTAGCAATTTCAAGTGTATCTATATAATAATTTTCAATAGGTAAAATTCCACTTTCTTTGGCAGCAACATCTAAAAATAACATATCCATTTTAGCGTTATGAGAAACTAAGATGGTGTTTGAAATATATTCTTTGAATTTTGGAAAAATCTCTATTATAGTAGGGGCATTTTCTATGTCTTTATTGTTTAATTTATGGAATTGAGAACCTTCAACGGGAATTTTGATTTTTGGATTTATTAGTGTATGGAATTCATATTTTCTTTTTATTTTTCCATTAAATATTGGAATAGCCGCAATTTCAATAATTCTATCTCCTAAATCTGGTTTTAGTCCTGTAGTTTCTAAATCAAAAGAAACGAATACTTGCGTATTAAAATTATACATTGCTAATACCTCCTATATTTAAGTATAGCATAATTTTATCTAAGTTTCAATTTCAGTTTCGAAAAGTTATTAATTTGAATAACATTATGTTAAATGCTTCATAATCAATGAAAAATTTGGTATAATATAGGATGTTCGAATTATAAAAACCCGCTCTTAAAAAGGGCCAAAATTGTCCGAGGAGGTGTAGTATGAAAGAAAGGATTTATGAGGTTATGTTTATTGTTTCTCCAGAATTATCTGAAGAAGCAAGAAATAATGAAGTAGAGAAAGTAAAAAGTTGGATAGAAGAAAAGGTTGAAGGTGAGATTCAGCATTGGGAAAGATGGGGCGTAAGGAAATTAGCATATAGAACCCATCAAAATCATACTGAAGGTGATTACACATGGGGTATTTTTAAGGCTTCTCCTGAAAAAGTGAATATTTTAGACGGATTATTTAGGATTAATAGCCAAAATACATTCAGATGGCAAGTATTTAGAAGAGAAGATTTAGAAAAAGCTGAAAAAAGTAAAGAAAAAAAAGCAGTAGAAAATCAAGAAGTTGTTGTTGAAGAACCAGTAAATTCTGAAGAATGATAGGGATGAAATTATGAGTTATTCATTTAATAGAGTTATTTTAGTAGGAAGGTTAACGCGTGATCCTGAAGTTAGGATGACAACTTCTGGAGATAAAGTTGCTAATTTTACATTAGCAGTAGATAGGCCAAATTGGAATAATGATTATAATGGTCAAAAAACAGACTTTATCCGAGTTGTTGTTTTTGGGAAAAGAGCTGAATTTGCAGAAAACTATTTAAAAAAAGGAGTATTGATTCTTGTTGAAGGTGCATTAAGAATAAATAGTTGGAGAGATCAAAATAATAATTATAAAGAAAGAGCTGAAGTTTCTGCAACAAGTATTCAATTTATGGAATCTAAGTCTAGTCGAGATGCTTATATAACAGATAATTTTGAAAATAATTCTAAAATAGAAGTAATCGAACCGAACATAAATGAAGTATCTGATGATCTGGATGATTTTTCAAATAACGATTTTCCTCAATTTTTTCCTATTGATGATGATAATCCAGAAGATGATACTCCACCAAATTTTTAGGAGGTGAAAATAAATGGCATTTAATAGAAGACCGAGAAGGGTAAGAAAATGTAAATTATGCTCAATGAAAGTTGAATATATAGATTACAAAAATACAGATTTATTAAAAGATTTTATAAACGAAAAGGGTAAGATTATTCCAAAAAGATTAAATGGAAATTGTGCTAAACATCAAAGAATGGTTAAAACAGCCATAAAAAGAGCAAGACAAATGGCTTTACTACCTTTTGTAAATGATTAATTAGGAGGCGAAGCCTCCTTTTTTTATATTTAAAAATATAAAATTAAAATTTAAAAGAATTATGGTATACTAAAAGTAGAAGAATAATTGGAGGTTGATAATATGAAAGTTATGTTGTTAAAAGATGTATCAAAAGTTGGAAAAAAAGGGGAAATAGTTAAAGTTTCTGATGGTTATGGTAGAAACTATTTAATTCCAAGAGGACTTGCTATTGAAGCAAAAGAAGGTGAAATTAAGCATGTAAAGAAAATACAAGAAGTAAAAAATGAAGTAAAGCAAAAAAGAAAAGAAAAAAATGAAAGATTATTAAAACAGTTACAAGATAGAGTATATAAAATTAAAATAAAATCGGGAGCTAATGGTAAATTATTTGGTTCTATCACAGCAAAAGATATAGCTAAAGTAATAAAAGAAACCACAAATATAGATTTTGATAAAAGATGGTTTGTAGAAAAGGTTAATATTAAGGAAATAGGATTATATACTTTAAAAATAAAACTTGCTGAAGGAGTTAAAGGAGATATAAAATTAAGAGTAGAACCTTTAGAATAATGGATGGTGAATATTTTGGAATTTATAATTAGATCGAAAGCATTATATACAACGTGGATATATTATAAGCCAAATAGATTGCTGTTTGATGTGGGGGAAGGTATTAGCGCAGCACTTGGGAATAAAATATATAGTATCGAAAAATTATTTATTACCCATTCGCATGTAGATCATATAGCTGGATTATGGGGATTTATCAATACTCGTAATAATGCAATGGGAAGTCGCGAAAAGGATCTTGAAATATATTATCCTAAAGGTTCGAAAAATATAGAAGATTATTTGAATTTTATAAAAAAAATGAATAAATATCTTAGATTCAAATTATATATTAAAGAAGTTGAACATGGAGATATAATACCTTTGAAAAATAATAGATGTTTAAAAATTTTTAAAACACGTCATACACCAGGTGAGAAATCTATAGGTTTTCAAATAATTGAAAAAAGAAAAAGGTTAAAACCAGAGTATCGAAATTTTTCTGGAAAAGAGATAAAAGAAATTATTTTAGAAAATGGAAAAGATGAAGTTCTTGAGGAGTATGAAAAAAAAATAATAACAATTAGTGGAGATTCTTTACCTATATCTCCAGATATTATTGAAGATTCAGATACGTTAGTTCATGAATGTACATTTATAAAAGAATCAGACAGAAAGTTGAGGAATCACACATCTTTGGATGAGATAAAAAAGCTTTTAACTTATATAAGTCCAAAAAGGGTTATATTATATCATATATCAAGTAGATATAATAGATTAATAAATAAAGCTGAAAAAGAGTTAACAGAAAGTTTTAAAAACATTGAATTTCACATTGTTCATCCAGAAGAAATTTCTATAATTTAGCTGGAAAGGGGGGGGACTATGTTAGAATGGCAATTTTGGTTGATATTGGGGATTATATTTGTTGTTCTTGAAATTATTACGCCAACATTTTTCTTTTTATGGTTTGGAATAGCTGCTTTTATCACTTCGATTTTTGGAATATTTATTACAAATTATATTATTACCTCAACAATTTTTATCATATTGTCAACAATTTTGTGGTTATTTTCAAGAAAAATTGTAAAAAATTGGATGAAACCTATTCAGAATGTAAAATTTCATTTAGATGAATTGATCAATAAAGAAGGAATAGCTCTTACAACCTTTGATAAAAATAATTCGGGTATAGTGAAAGTAAATGGAGAAGAGTGGCGAGCATATTCGAAAGATGAAGAAATAAAAAAAGGAGATAAAATTATTATTTTAAAAAGGGATTCTAATATTTTAATTGTGAAAAAACAACTATAAGGAGGGGGATTTTTATGTATTTATTTGGTATAATTACACTTTTTGTAATAGTTTTAGCAGCCACAAGTTTAAAAGTTATCAGACCATATGAAAAAGCTTTAATTGAAAGATTGGGGAAGTTTCATCGAGAAGCACAACCAGGGTTGCAGTTTATTGTACCTTTTCTCGATAGAATAATAAAAGTTGATATGAGGGAAATGGTTATTGATGTTCCACCACAAGAGGTTATAACTAAGGATAATGTTATAGTTACTGTAGATGCGGTTATTTATTATGAAGTTACAGAAGCATTTAGAGTTATTTATAATGTAAATCGTTTTGAAGTTGCGGCAGTGAAATTAGCTCAAACAAATTTAAGAAATGTTATAGGTGAATTAGAACTTGATCAAACATTAACATCAAGGGAAATGATAAATACTAGATTAAGAGAAGTGTTAGATGAAGCTACAGATAAATGGGGTGTGAAAGTTACAAGAGTTGAAATAAAAAAAATAGATCCACCAAATGACATTATGGAAGCTATGAGTAAACAGATGAAAGCTGAAAGAATGAAAAGAGCTGCAATATTAGAGGCAGAAGGTTATAAACAAGCAGCAATTTTAAGAGCTGAAGGGGATAAGCGATCCGCAATATTAAAAGCAGAAGGGCAAGCAGAATCAGTTAAGAGAGTAGCAGAAGCTCAGAAATATAAATACGAGGTTGAAGCAGAAGGTCAAGCTCATGCAATTATCAATGTGTTTAATGCAATTCATGAAGGAAAACCTACCCAGGATTTATTGAGGGTTAAATATTTAGAAGCCTTAAAAGAAATGGCAAATGGAAAAGCTTCAAAAATGTTTATTCCTTATGATATTATTGGAGTACTTGGCTCAGTTGCAACTTTAGTTGAATCTAAATCAGTTAAAGAGGAGATGGAAAAAGATATAGATGGGAAGGAGAAATGATTAAATGCTATATTTTTGGTATCTTTTATTTGAATGTTTTATAGCATCTTTTATAGCATTTTTTGTTGCGCAATATTATATTATTACAAATAAAAAGTTTCCTTATATTTTTGAATTAATGAATTTATATAATTTTGTGGTGCTAATATTATTTATAAAAATTATGAGTATAGAATACTTGAAATTTGCTAACTTTTTATTTTTTATAACTTTAATTATATTTTATGTGAGATCATATCTCACAGCTAAAGATAAATTTGATAGTAGATTTAGATCTATGATACTTTCTTTTGGGTATACAAGAGAATCATATTTTTATAAATTTTTAATGAAAAGAATTTTATTAAGAGGATTAGAAGGTTTCTCATTTTCAATTGCTTTAATTCTATTAGTAAATAAAATTCCTTTTTGGTTTAATATAAGGAATAATATCAATGAATTTTTTTATATTATTTTATTTTTATTAGGTGCAGGTATAGTTAAAACTACTAATTTTGGTAGAATTTCAAGAACATAAAACGGCCAATATGGCCGTTTTTATATTGTTTCTCTTTCGACTTTATACCATTTTTTTTCTTTTTTAAAAAGATTAAAAAAAGAATTTATTAAAACTATATATTCAAAAAAGAGCATAAAAGGTGTAGTTACAAATATATTTATTAAGGTTCTATATAATTTATTTTTTTTGATTAATATTAAAGCTGAACCGAGATTTAACCCCCAAACAATGCCAAAAAAAGTTTTTAATAAAAAAAATCCTATTTTAGGTAGTATTAAAGAAATAAAAGCAAAGCTGATAGGTAGAGTTAGTATAGATATAATAATTAAATTTATAATAAAAATATTAATATTTTTATATTTTAAGGCTTTAAATAATTCTTCAATTCCGCCAATATACCATCTTTTATGTTGGAGATATAAGTCTCTAAAGCTGTTCACATATTGTATTTTGACCTTAGGTGATATAACAAAAATTTGATTAATTTTTATATGATTGAGTTTTAATGCTAAATGAACATCATCAACTAATGTTAAATTATCTAAAGGTAAAACTTTTTCTAATATATTTTTTCTAATAAAAACACCATTTCCCATAAATACAGCCTTTGAAAATAAATTTGAATATAATATATTTCGACTAAATTCAAAATATACTTCTTGATAATCAAAGATAATTTTTTCTTTATAATTATATGGTTCAAAATCAACATATGTCATATTTATTTTATCATTATAAAAGTATTTTATATGTTCTTCTAAAAAGTATTCATCTATTAACGTATCGGCATCCAAGAAGAGGACAACATCACCCGTTACATATTTAAAAGCTTCATTGATAGATTGGGATTTTCCTTTATATCCCTTTTTTAATAAAATTTTTATATTATCGTATTTTTTTTCTAAATCATTCAGTATTTTAAAAGTGCTATCAGAAGAGTTGTCATCAATAACTATGATTTCAAAATTTTTATATGTATTTTTTTGAATACATTCAATGCTCTTTTCTATAACTTTTTCTTCATTATATGTAGGGATAATAATGGAAATTTTTAAATCCGAATGATACTTTAAATTTTTTTTGCTGAGAAAAGTTTTATAAAGATTAGAATATTTACCTAATAGTTGAAAAAGCATAGAAAACACAATAGAAAAGAATAAAATATCCATATTTTCTCTCCTTACAAAAAAATGGTGGGTGCTGCAGGGATCGAACCTGCGACCTCTTCCGCGTCAAGGAAGCGCTCTCCCACTGAGCTAAGCACCCACTACCTCAAGAATTCTACCATAAAATTTTTTTTTTGTCAATATTCTAAAACATTTTTATATACGTCGATGATTTTTCTCACTGATACTTCTATAGAATAATTTTCTTTTACAAAGTTTATAGCATTTTTTGATAAAGTGTTATATAAATTTTCATCTTTTAAAACCTTTAATATTTCATGAACAAAAATATCTTCGTTTAAATCTTTAACCATTATACCTCCTGCATTTTCATGATTTAATAAATCGTATACCCCCATTTTTCCTAAAGCCACAACAGGTGTTCCAGCAGCCATAGATTCTAAGACAACGAGACCTTGTGTTTCTGTATAAGATGCAAAGATGAAAAGGTCAGCCTGTTTATAAGCATCTATAACATTTTCTCTAGGTTGACTACCTGTAAAAATAACTCTTTCATGAAGATCTAAATCTACAACCAACTCTTCTAATTTATTTTTTTCAATTCCGTCTCCAATGATAACAAATCTTATGTTTCTTTCCTCATGAAAGACCTTATGAAAAACTTTAATTAAAAAATCTATATTTTTTTCTTGTCCTAATCTTCCAACAAATAGCAATACTTTTTCTTCAGGTAATATATTATATTCATCTCTCAAATTCCAGATTATTTCTTTATTAAATTTTTCTGTGTCGATCCCAGTTGGAATAACTATAACATGATCATCTGGAACACCATAACTAACTAATAAATCTTTAATATTATTTGTAGGAGAAATAACTTTATCTAACTTTAAACACCAATTTCGTATCATTCTTTGAGTTTGTTTAAGGGTAGGCCTTATAATCAATGGTAAATAATTTCTATAATATTCATACATTGTATGATGAGTTCCAACGTGTTTTATTTTTAATAATTTAGACATAAATTCTGCAAAGATACCCATTGAAAAAGGGTCTTGGGAATGAATAATATCTAAATTTAAATCTTTTATTTTAAATATATCTGTTGATAATGGTAAAGCAATTCTTTGCTCTTTTTCGAATAAAAATTTTATAGCTGGAAATTCAAATACATTTTTTTCATTTCTTTTATAATTCTTAGAATATTTAGGGATAAACAAGTAAACATTATGCCCTAATTTTTCCATTTCATCTTTATATAATTTTACAGCAGTAGAAACTCCATTTTTTTGCGGAAAATACACATCAGAAAAAATTCCAATATTCACTATTCCACCTCTTTACGTTATTTTGTGAATTTGTAAAAATATTTATTTGCTTTCTTTAATAAAAAGCTTCACATAAGTTCGGAAAATAATCCCTAATAAAATTTGTAAATAATAAGTTGAAAATCTCCAGCCTACAATAGATAAAAGGACACCTTTATGAATTTTTAATATTGAAGAAAAAACTAGTTGATAAGAAGCTTCAATTGTTCCACTTGCCCCTGGAGTAGGAATATAATAAACAACCATATTTAATAACATCATAGTTCCAAAAACTATTAAAAAATTATCTATTGATATATTTAAATAAGCATATTTTGTGAATAAATAAAAAAGAGAATAAGCCTGTAGAGATAGTACTATTAAATTTAAAATGATATCTAAAATCATTATATGTAAATTTTCATTCCATAAAAATTTAATACTATCTTTTAAATTTTTTGACCATTCAATATATTTATTTTTTAATTTTTTAATTTTTTTTAGTTTTAATAGATCTAAAAGCTTTATTATAATTTCTGAATTTGAAAAAACAATTAAAATTAAAATAGTTATAGTTGCAGAAATAATTAAACCTAAATTAATTAATGCAGATTCAAATGTTGTACCGTATAAAGCTTTGATAACTTTTTTATATGAGAGAATAGCAATTGTTAAATTTAAAAACATAGTAGTAATAAAGCGCGAGACAACAATATTCGTTGAATGTTCTATGTCTAAGCCATGTTTATTCAAATGATAAATTTGGTATGGTTGGCCACCTGCGGCAAACGGAGTTATTGAGGAAAAAAATAATCCCATAACGTTGTTATATAATAGATTTAGAAAACCAATTTTTCTATTAAATTGTTTTATTATAATAAAATATCTTAAAGAATCAATTATATATCCTGTAAAATATATAAAAAAAACTATAATGATATCGTAGATTTTTATTTTTTTTATTTCACTTAATATATCAGTATTATAAAATCTTTGAATAAATAGAATAACAAATAGTCCTATAATAATTGAAGATATTATACCAATAATATTTTTAACCTTTTCTTTCATAAATCTCACCATATATATATTTTAGCATAACACCAATCTTTTTTAAATCACGTTCTTCTGCAATACGTCTTCCATTATCAACCATTTTTTTTATATCGATTTCATTATTAATAACTAATTTGATATTTTTCATAAAATCATCTAAATTTCTAGATTTTAAGCAATGTTCTCCATGAGACAACCAATTATCATATACAGGAATATCTCTTAATATCAGAGGAGTTTTAGAAGATAATGCTTCTAGAACTACAATTCCCTCATTTTCTTCATAACTTGGAAACAAAAAAACATCAGATTCACAAAAAGCAGCAAGCAATAAATCTTCGGAAACAAAACCTGGGAATTTTAGGTTTGGTAATTTATTATTTAATAACTTTTTTATCTTTTTAGGAATAACATTTAATTTTGCTCCTAACCAAACAAAATCATAAAAAGGTAACTTTTCTGCTAATTTATAAAAATCGATAATACCCTTTCTTTCAAAAGGTAAACCCACCGATAATACCAAAGGTTTTTCTATATTAAAATATTTTTTAAAAATTTTTTTCGACTTTTTTTGACAATTAAATTTGTTTGTGTCTACACCGTTTGAAACAACTTCAATTTTATTTTTTATACCATATGATAAAATCAATTTTTTTGTATATAAAGAAGGTGAAATAAGCATATCTGCTTTAGAATACATTCTGATTAATCTTTTTTTTATTATAGGGGCAAAATAATTGCTAAATATAAAACTATTTTTAAAATCTTCATATGTTGTATGTGTGTGAACTATAACTTTTTTTCCATTTTTTTTTGCTTTATCTAAAACTTTTTCACTTAATAACCCTATTGTATTTATATGAACTATGTCATATTTATCATTTGGATCTAGTGTATATTCAACACCAGCTAACTCTAAAGCTTTCATTTGATGTTCTAAAGCTTTTCCAACACCAGATTTTTTAAATAAATTTTTTCCTTCTGAAAATAGTAATACTTTCATTATTACCTCCTACATGAATTTTAAAGTACCATCAGCTCTTAAGGTTGCAATATTAGATTTAAATAAATAATTTATTAGTTCGTTATTTTTTTTGTTAGAAATTCTAAAAAGTTCCCTGATTTCTTCAATTTTTAATTGGGATTTATTCAATATATTTTTACCATATTTATTTATCATAAAGTTTAACTTTTCTTCAAAAGATAACGGTGAATGCCAAAAACGTTCAAAGTCTAATCTTTTAATTAAGTTTTTTACAATTTTTAATCCAAAAGCAGGATTACTATTTACTAATTCATCTAAATTATTTTTTTCTATTATTATGCCTTGTAAAGGAGTAGAAGTAAAAACAGTAGCAGTTCTTTGAACTTCTTTGAAACAAGATATTTCCCCGACAACTTCTTCGTTTGATAAAATAGCTAATAATCGCTCTCCTGAAGGGGTAAATTGTGAAACTCTAACATTTCCAGTCAAAATCATAAAAGCCCAATCTCCTTCTTCACCTTCATAAAAAAGAACTGTATTAGCGGGAATTAAATACCCACTTTTTAAGTAAGTTATAAGTGGTTTGGATAATGGCATATTTGTTATAATACTTTCAAAAATCATAAAAGAAAAAAGTTCTTTAATAAAAGGATATTTTTCTTTTAAAGTTTTTTCTAAATAATATTTTTTTTCTGGATAAATTAAAATCATACATAAGTATTTCCAGGTTTCAATTTCAGCTTGAAAATACACACCAAAATTAGTATATTGGATTTTTTTAAATTCATTTAAGGCTTCTTTTATTTTTCCGTGATTAAACAAACTTCGTGCAATCCTATATGTGATTAATTGTTCATCATTAATATGATAAAAATTTTTTCTTCTCACTTTTTTTAAATATTTTTTTGATAAATCTTCTTTTGTAAGGTTCTTGTCAATTGTATTTTCATTCTTGCCGCTTTTTCTGAGGGTGTCTCCAAATATTTTATTATTTAAAGATATTAATTTGATTATATATTTTTGAATTAAATGTATAATTAAATGAGAATTTGAAAGTAAAAATTTCTCTACCAATTCTTTTTCTATATGTATAACCCTACTATTTTCAATAACTCGAATTGATTCGAAAGATTTTGTTTCAGAAACGATCATTTCAGAACCAAATATACCTTTAGTTTCTATTGAAGAATGACTACAAAAATTTGAAAAAGTTTCTAATTTTCCTTCTTTCAACAATATTAAATCATTTATTAAATCTCCTTCATTTATGAGTATTTTATCAGGAGCATATAAAATTTCTTTCATATAATCACTTCCATATATTTATTTAAAATAAAGTGTTCCATCAGGTCTTAAAGTGGCAATTTTATTTAATAATATTTCAGAAAAAAAATCATCAATCTTTTCTTGAATTCCAAATAAATTTATAAATTGTGAAGGGGTTAAATGCAAACTATTTAATCTTTTTATGGAATACTTTTTTATTAATAAAGATGCTTTTTCTGTTAAAGTATTTTGTTTTGCTAAACTTTTTTGAAAATCAACTCTATTGATAAGTGCTTTTAATATGTTTTTACCTAATAAATAACTTTCTTCTATTAAACTTTCGAAATTTTCTGAATTGATTAAAATCATTTGTAATGGAGTTTTAGTAAAAACAGTAGCAGTTCTTTTAATGCTTTGTAAAACAGCAATTTCACCAACAATTTCGCCTTCAGTTAAAATATTTAATAAAATTTCTGTTTTTTCATCTACAAATTTTGAAACATAAACATTTCCACTTAATATTAAAAATGACCAATCGCCATCTTCTTTTTCATAGAATAAAACAGTATTCGAGGGGATTAGATACCCTTTTTTTAAATAAGTTTTATAAATAGTATCTAAGTTTTCGTCAAATAAAGTTTTTCTCAATATTTTAAAAGAAAATAAAGAGTCAAGAAAATCATACTTGAAATGTATTTTATCAAATAAATTATGGGCTTTTTTTGTGTTAAAAAAATTAGTACAATATATTTTCCATATATCTATTTCGGCTTTAAAAAAATTATCCTTTATTTCATTTAAATTTATTTTATTTAATACTTCAAATGCGTCCTCATATTCATCTTCCAAAATTTTCTCTCTTGCCAAAATATAATTTTGAATAAATTTATCGTTAAAATGGTTCCAATTATACCTATAAATATGTTTAAAAAATTTTTTGGTTTCTTCTTTTGTATATGAAAAAACTTCATCTAATTTTGTAAATTTCAAAGAAATTTTTTCATTCATTTTAATTAACATATTTATTCTTTTTTCAATAGCAAATTTTAATAATTCGCTATTATTTGCTAAAAATTCATTAGCTTCTTTTAAATTGTCAAGTAATAATATCTCACTATTTCTAATATTCGATAAAAATTCATTAACTTTCATTTGGAAAAGAAATTCTTCTGAAAAAATACCTTTATTGATATATATTTTCCTATAATTGCAAAAATGTGACTGGCATAGTAAAGCACCTTTTTTTAGTATAATAAGTCCTATAGGTTCACCATTTTCTTCTTGAATAGTTTCTTCTTCAAAAAAAATTAATTTTTCCATAATTCCCCCTCCCTTTTAAATTATACTCTATTAAATTGATAAAATCAATATAAAAAAAACGGGAAGGGGTTCCCGTTTATTCACGTATTAATTTAACAAAAAACTTTCTTTTTCTAGGACCATCAAATTCACAAAAATAAACACCTTGCCAAGTTCCCAATAAAATATTGTTATTATTGATTATCAAAGTTAGAGATGGTCCAACCAATGTAGATTTTATATGAGAGTCGGAGTTTCCTTCGAAATGAGTAAAAAAAGGTTCTTTAGGTATTAGTTTATTCAAAAATTCATTCATATCTTTCTTTACTGATGGATCTGCATTTTCATTTATAGTAACTCCAGCTGTAGTATGTGGGACAAATATTACAGCAATTCCATTTTGTATTTTACTTTCACTTATAAAATTTTGTATAAGATGAGTGATATCAACGAATTCATTTCTATGGGAAGTTGAAATAGAAAACTCTTTTAACATTTAACCACCTCACCTGAAAAAAATATTTGTTACTATAGTATACCCATTTTCATCCTTACTAATATGAATCTTTACATTTTTACCATCTATTTTTGCTTTTTTCCTAACATAATCTCTAATAACTTTTGATATCTCATTAGGATTAATATTTACATTATATCTTTCAGCAACAGCAACATTTCCTCTTTCTCTTATAGAAATGTTTGAAATATTTTCTCTTCTATTTCCAACTAAATTTTGCATTCTTTTTAATGCAACATCTCTACTAGCCTTTTTTTTACCAAAATTGAACCAACCCATTCAAATCACCTGCCACCGAACATCTTTTGCAGGAATCCCATAAAACCTTTTCTTGAATCATCTTTTAAAAGAGAAAAATCATTTTCTATAGGATTTTCTTTTCCAGCAATTCGCTGAGCAATATTCATAAATATATTTGAAATTTTAGAATTATCTTCAAGAGTAATTGGAATACCTTTATTTGTTGCAATAATTATTTCTTCACTATCAGGAACAACCCCTAATAATTCAACAGCTAAACCACTTCTGATATCTTCGGGAGAAAGCATTTCATTTTTATTTATCATATGTAATTTTATTCTATTGACGATTAAAGAAATATTTTCTTCACCAAATTTTTCATTTTCTAATAGCCCAATTACTCTATCAGCATCACTTATTGCAGTTAATTCAGGTGTTGTAACAACTATAGCGTGTTGAGCAGCAACAACAGCATTTTTAAAACCTCTTTCAATACCTGCAGGAGAATCAACAATAACATAATCAAAATGTTTTGAAAGTTCATTCACAATCATTTTCATATCTTCAGGGGATATCATATCTTTATTAGCAATTTGTGAAGAAGCAAGTAAATTTAATTTTTTAATTTGTTTATGTTTAACAATAGCATCTAATGGAGATTTTCCACCTTTAATTACATCAAGTATTGTGTAAACAATTCTATTTTCCAACCCTAAAACCAGATCCAGGTTTTTAAGACCAATATCAGCATCAATTAAACATACATCGTACCCCATCAGTGCCAAAGAAGCTCCAATATTAGCGGAGATTGTAGTTTTTCCTACGCCCCCCTTTCCAGAAGTTATTACAATTACTTTGCTTTTTTTCATAATGCCCCCTCCAAAAGTATATTTAAATTTCATTACATATTATACAACATTTTTTTAAAATATCAAAACTAAAAAACCAATTAAAGAATTGGTTTTTTAGTTTATTTAGATTATTTTGTTTTTCAAATTATTTTTTTATGTAAGACAAAGAAAAGGTCGACCTTAATGGCCGACCTTTATGTTATTCTTCAATTGAAATAGCTTGTGTTGGACAAGAATCTGCTGCGTCTTGTGCACAAGGTAAATCTGTTTCAGCAACTAATGCCTCTGCTTTACCTTCATCATTTAATTTAAATACGTCTGGACATAAGTTTTCACATACGCCACATCCAATACATGCATCTTGATCAACAAATACTTTCACCCTAAACACCTCCATCTCTTGAGAATAATCACTAATATTATAACTCAAAAATTCTCAAAGTATATTAAAAGAATTTAACAAATTACATATTTTTTGCTATCTCTACAATTTTATCTACTAATTCCAACCCAACTCTTCTTTGAGCTTCTTTTGTTGTTGCACCAATATGGGGTGTCGCAACAACCATAGGATGATTTAATAATTTCATTTGAATTTCTGAAATAGGAGGCTCAGTCTCAAAAACATCTAAACCTGCTCCTAAAACCTTACCGTTTTCTAAATATTTCAATAGTGCTTTTTCATCAACAACGCCACCACGTGCAGCATTGATTAAAACAACATTATCTTTCATCATTTCAAATTCTTTTTCTGAGATTAAATGTTTTGTTTTCTCATTCAAAGGAACATGTAATGTAATTATGTCAGAATTTTTAATTAGTTCTTCAAAAGAAACCTGCTTAACGTTATTTTCTTTTTGGACTTCTTCAGGAATTTCAAAAACATCAAAAACTAAAACTTTCATATCAAAACCAGTAACTAATTTTCGTACTAATTTTCCAATATGCCCAAAACCAACAATTCCAAGAGTTTTTCCTGTTAATTCAAATCCTTTTAAGCTCTTTTTCTCCCATTTTCCTTCTCTTAATGTAACTGTTCCTGTTACAATATGTCTGTATATGGAAAGTATATACCCAACAACTAATTCAGCAACTGATAAAGAATTTGCTCCTGGAGTATTAATAACTTTAATACCTTTTTCTTTCGCTGCATTTAAATCAACATTATCTAAACCCATACCAGCTCTGGCAATTAATTTTAAATTTTTTCCATTTTCAATGATATCTTTAGTTGCTTTTGTAGCACTTCTTATAATTAGAATATCGAAATCTTTTATCTTTTCTTTTAATTCTTCTTTTTCAAAATGTTCTATAGTAATCTTAGCTTCAGGTAAAGCATTCTTCAATTTTTCTGTAGCTTCTTCGGCTAAAGGATCATTAATATGTATCCACATATCAAACACCCTCTTTCATGAATACTTCTTGTGCAGCTTTTACACCAGAACCCAAATCAACATTAAATCCAAATTTCTTTAAAGCCATTTCTAAGGCAGAAATTCCTACGATAACATCATATTTTGACATATATCCCAAATGTGCAATCCTAATTATTTTCCCTTTTAAATGCGCTTGACCACCAGCAAATGTTACGCCTTCTTCATCCCTTAAGTATTTTAAAATTTTTCCACCGTCGACACCATCAGGAACCTTAATAGAGGTTAAAACATTTCCAGGTCTCTTTGCAAACAACTCTAATCCCATAGCTTGGACAGCAGCTCTTGTAGCGTCTGCCATAATTTTATGTCTTTCCCAAACATTTTCAATACTTTCATCTTCGATCATCTGAACAGATTTAGCTAATTGGTATACTAAATTAACTGGAGGTGTATATGGTGAATCAGGATATTTCTTTTTATATGCCTTTAAATCAAAATAATAATGATGATTTTTATTTTCTTCAATAACCTTCCATGCCTTTTCACTTACACTTATCAAGGCAATACCAGGAGGCATCATGAATCCTTTTTGAACACCTGTAACTACTATATCTAAATTCCAATTATCCATTTCTAATGGTTGTGCTAACATACCGCTAATGGCATCAACAACAATAATAGCATTTGTATCTTTGACTACTTCAGCAATCTCTTTTACTGGATGTACTGTACCAGTTGATGTTTCACTCAATGTTGTAAAAACAGCTTTTGTATCAGGATTTTTTTCCAATAGTTCTTTTATAGTTTCAGGTTTTACGTAGTCTCCCCATTCTAAATCTACAACAATAGGTTCTATACCATATGCTTTACATATTTCCATCCATCTTTCACCAAATTTACCAGCAACAACGACTATAGCTTTATCACCAGGTGTTAATGTGTTAGCAACTGCAGCTTCCATGGCACCTGTACCTGAAGAAGATAAAATAAAAACAGGATTTTCAGTTCTAAAAATATATTTTGCACCATCTAAAGCTATTTTTTGAATTTCTAAATATTGAGGTGTTCTGTGATGAATTGTGTCTTTTGCTCCTTCTAAAAGTAAATCAATTGGAACTGGAGTTGGTCCAGGTGCTAATAAATAATTCTTTCGTATCATTTTTGCCATGTTATCACCCTCCTTGAAATTATTATTTCCCTATGTGATTATACCATACTTATTATCCTTAAAAAACCTTCTATAATGTTAAATAATAGCAATTTCATGTAGATAATGAAAAGATTTTCATCATATTTATCATTTTCTCAGTATTATAGTATAATAAATATATAAAGTTTTTTTGGAGGTGAAAAAAATGGATATTATAGAAAAATTAAAAAAACTTGGATATAATCCAGAAGATACAGCAATATTGTGTGTAGATTGTCAAAATGGGTTTACATTAAGATGTTCAGATGAATTACCAGTAAAAGGAACAACAGAAGAATGGATAAACTCTGTAAATGATTTTTTAAACTACGCAAAAAAGAATAAATATAAAATAATTGCAAGTAAGGATGATCATCCTAAAAAACATATTTCTTTTAAAATATGGCCACCACATTGTGTTAAAAACACATTTGGAAATGAATTATTTATTTCGCATTATGATTTTCTTATAAAAAAAGGAACTACTGAAAATACAGACAGTTATTCAGCATTTTATGAAGATTTTAATTCTAAAGCACCAACAGAATTAGAAAATTATTTAAGAAAGAATAATATAAAGAATTTGGCTGTTTTAGGGTTAGCAGGTGATGTATGTGTTTTGGAAACAATAAAAACGGCATTGGAAAAAAAGTTTAATATTATAGTCTTAGAAAATTACATAAAAAGTGTTAATGAAAAAAACATGAAAGAAATATTGGAAATAGAAAAATTGAATGATGAAGTGAAAATTATTTAATCAAAATTTAGTTATTTTAAAAAATATTCTTTTAAAGATAAAAAAATAGTAAATACCACTTGACTTTTTTAAAGTTAAGTGGTATTATTTTATTATAACAAAAAGCTTAAAAAGGAGATGGATTTATGAAAAAAAATAATAGGTTAACTCGTTGTCCTGTATGTGGAGGAGAATTGATCATTTCAGAGTTTAAATGTCCAGAATGTGATGTTACTATTCGTGGAAGTTTTTATT
This sequence comes from Marinitoga hydrogenitolerans DSM 16785, assembly GCF_900129175.1. NCBI lineage: Bacteria > Thermotogati > Thermotogota > Thermotogae > Petrotogales > Petrotogaceae > Marinitoga > Marinitoga hydrogenitolerans. The sequence continues at coordinate 13,528 of NZ_FQUI01000023.1, read as the reverse complement.
TAGATGATTTCGCCAGACTTTCAGATGAACAATTATATTTTTTAAAAATTTTTATTAAAAATCGTGGAAATCTTTCTGATGTACAAAAAGAAATTGGAATATCTTATCCTACAGCAAAAGCAAGATTAGAAGGTGTTGTTAGAGCAATGGGGTTTTCAGAGGAAAAATCCAATATTGACACCTTAAAAATTCTTGAAAAAATAGAAAAAGGAGAATTAACACCTGAGGAAGCAAAAGAAATTTTAAGGGGAGAGAGGGGAGAAAAATGAATGGTATTTTAGTTCCTGAAAAAAAAGTTAAAGGTATTTTTTTAGACTTTATAAATATAGATATTGATATTTTGTATAATAAAGATGTTGTTTTTGAGTATGAAGATTTTCCTGAAAATGTAAAAATAGAAAATTATGTAAGAGATGGAATATGGTATTTAAAAATAGAACAAAATTCAAATTCTTTTATATCGAAGATATTAGGTTTTTCTTTTAATTCATTTTCTCATGGAGATGCAAAATTGAAGATTAACAATGATATTATTGATTTAAATATTAATTCAGTAAGTGGTGATATTACTTTAAACGATGTTTCTCTTGAAAAATTATTTTTAAAAACAGTATCAGGAGATATAAATATATATAATTCGAAAATCAAACATTTAGAGTATAATTCAACCAGTGGAGATATTGAAACATCTAATTCTATAATAGATTTCATAAAAGTAAAAACAGTATCAGGAGATTGTGAGATAGATTATTTAAATAGTGACTTTGCATGTTCAATAAAGACTGTTTCGGGAGATATCGATTTATTTGTTTTAGGAAATGATGAGATAAATATAACAAAGGATTCATCACTATCAGGTGAAATTCATTCAAATATACCATTAAAAGTTGGAGGGATTTCAGAAAAAAGATTTATTAATTTTAAAAGTGTTAGTGGAGATTTAACAATAAAATCAAAAAAAGAAGAAAAACATAAAAATAAAGAAAAAAAGACTACAGAGACAAATATAGAATCAAAACTTTTTACACCAGAGGAAAGAAAGATTTTAGAATTGTTAAAATCAAAAAAAATTAGTGAAGAATTTGCTGTTGAATTACTTGAAAATGTTGGTTATACAAAAGAAGATGCAGAGATATTTTTAAAAGAGAATATAGAAAAATGACAATTTGTTATTAATTTAAAAAGCTCCAGAAAGAATCTGGAGCTTTTTTAAATTATTCTTTTTCGTAAGGAATACCATCAGCAGCTGGTGGTCTTGTTTTACCAACAAATCCACTAACAACAACTATTGTAATTACAAATGGTAATAAATTAAGCAAAGCTTTCATTTCAGGTGGTATATCAAGAATTGATTGTAATTGGATATTTAAAGCATCTGAAGCACCGAATAATAATGCAGCCCACATTGCACCAACTGGATTCCAATTACCAAGAATCATAGCAGCTAATGCAATAAAACCTTTACCACTAGGCATATTTTCTTGAAACTGTCCTAACTCTCCAATACTCAAATATGCACCAGCAAAAGCAGCTAAAACACCACTCATTAAAACACCAAAATATCTAATTCTAAAAACATTGACACCCAAAGTATCAGCGGATTTAGGATTTTCACCAACAGCTCTCATCCTTAATCCTAAAGGAGTTTTATATATTAAAAACCAACTTAAGGCGACAGCAATAAAAGCTAAATAAACAAAAATACTCATTTCATCAAAAATTTGACCTAAAAATGGAACATCTTGAACGGCAGGAATTTTTACTTTTGGTATTTTCGCAACAAAATCTGTTTGTCCGGAATGACCAAAAATTGGTTCCATTAAAAAAGCAGACAAACCTGATGCAATAAGAATTAAGGCAGTAGCACTAACGATTTGGTCAGCGCTCCATCTTATAGACACATAAGCATGTAACCAAGCTAACATTATACCGGAGACAATGGCTCCTAAAAGTCCTAACCAGGGATTTCCCGTATAAAAAGTAAACACTACAGCAGTAAAGGCGCCAATCTTCATTATACCTTCTAAAGCGATATTTGTAACACCAGTAATTTCACTATAAACGCCGCCTAATGCAGCAAAAATTAAAGGAGTTGCACTCATAAGCATTAATTTATAAAATATAGGTGTGGAAAAACTATATATTATGGCTTCAAAAACATTCATTTAGATTCACCACCTTTAGGAGAAGCAAATTTCATTATTAAGGTTCTAACTATTCTATCAGCTGCTACAAGGAAGATAATAATACCTTGAATAATTGTAACTATATCATCAGGAACTTTTGCGAATTGCATAGCATTAGATCCTGTTCTTAATGAAGATATTAAGAATGCAGCAAAAATAATACCAATAGGATTATTTTGACCTATTAATGCGATAGATATACCATCAAAACCCTTACCACCACTAAAATCACCAAAAATTCTATGATGAATCGCCATAACTTCCATAGAACCAGCTAAACCAGCTAAAGCCCCACTAATAGCCATTGTTAAAACTATATTTTTACTTAATGATATAGCACCAGCTTCAGCAGCATATGGATTAAAACCAACAGCTTTAACTTCATATCCAGTTGTAGTTTTTTCTAATAGTATATAAACTAAAATTGCAGCAATTATTGAAACAATTATTCCAGAGGGTAAAGTATTTGCTTGAACAGTCATTAATGGTGGTAATTGAGCACTTTGAGCTATTTCAGGAGATTTTGGAACACCTTGACCAACAGCCAAAGGACCAACTACAAAATAATTAGTTAAATATACAGCAATCCAGTTAAGCATTATTGTTGTAATAACTTCATGAGCTCCAGTCATTGCTTTTAAATATCCAGCAATAGAAGCCCAAAATGCTCCGCCTAAAATTCCGGCTAACATAGTGATAGGTATAGCAAATGCGGGAGAAACATTACCTAAATTTATTCCTACAAATGTAGCAAAAATTGCACCCATCATCAATTGTCCTTCAGCACCAATATTAAATATTCCTGCTCTAAATCCAAATCCAACAGCCAACCCAGTTAAAACAAGTGACATCATTTTAGAAATATTTGCAGCCCATGCAGCTTTTCCACCAAAAGCTCCTTGTAACATAACCCAATATGCAGCTATTGGATTTTTACCTATTAATAATATAACAATTGCTGCAATAAATAAAGCAATGATTACTGCTGTTACAGGAACTAAAATACTCATAGTTTTTTTTGAGAGTTTAATTTTCAATTGAATCCCCTCCATGTGCCAGCTTTTCTTCAAGTTTTATATCTTCAATTTTATGACCAGCCATCATTAAACCCAACTCTTCAATTGTAACTTCTTCAGGTTTAACTTCACCCATAATTTCACCTTCATACATAACAATGATTCTATCAGAAAGAGATAATACTTCTTCTAATTCCATAGAAACTAACAATACAGCAACATCTTTATCTCTAAGATTTAAAATTTCCTTATGAACATATTCAATAGCACCAACATCCAACCCTCTGGTAGGCTGGGCAATAACGATAAATTCAGGATTAAAACTAACTTCTCTCGCAATAACAACTTTTTGTTGATTTCCTCCAGATAAATTTCCAGTTGGTATTGTTCCATCCGGTGGTCTAACATCAAACCTTTTTATTAAAATATCCGCATTTTTATTAATTACTTTATGATTTAAGAAACCATTTTTAGCAAAAGGCTCTTTATAATGTTTTCCTAAAATTAAATTATAATAATTTGGAAATTCCTTTACCATAGCATATTTATATCTGTCTTCTGGGATATGACCAATATTTCTTTCTCTCAACTCTCTAACAGTTTTTTTCGTAACATCCTCACCATTATATATATATTTACCTTTTTCTATTTTTCTTAAACCTGTTAAAGCTTCAACTAATTCAGTTTGCCCATTACCAGCAACACCAGCAACACCTAAAACTTCGCCTTTTCTTATTTTAAAACTAATACCTTTTACAGCTTCAAGATTTCTATTATCTTTAACCCATAAATTTTCAACTTCTACAGCAACATTACCAGGAGTCTTTTCTTTTTTCTCAATTCTCAATACAACTTCTCTACCAACCATCATATTTGCAAGTTCCCTAGCATTTGTATCTTTTGCAGCAACATTACCGGTGACTTTCCCTAATCTCATAACAGTAATATTATCACTTATCTCCATAACTTCATGAAGTTTATGGGAAATGAAAATAATAGTTTTACCATCTTCTTTTAATTTTCTAATAATTCCAAATAATTCTTCAGTTTCTTGTGGAGTTAAAACAGCTGTAGGTTCGTCTAATATAAGTATTTCTGCACCTCTATAAATAGTTTTTAAAATTTCAACTCTTTGTTGCATTCCAACAGGAATATCTTCAATTTTTGCATCAACATCAACAAATAATCCATACTTTTCAGAAAGTTCTTTAACTTCTTTTCTAGCTCTTTTAAGATCAAAAATCATTCCAGTTTTAGGTTCTGAACCCAATACAATATTTTCGGCAACAGTTAAAGTATCTACCAGCATAAAATGTTGGTGGACCATACCAATACCGCTTCTAATAGCATCACCAGGTCCTTTAAATACCTTTTTTTCACCCAAGATATAAATATCTCCTGAAGTTGGTGTGTATAAACCATATAATTGATTCATTAATGTAGATTTTCCTGCACCGTTTTCACCAATAATTGAGTGGACCTCTCCCTTTTTTACAAAAAAATTAACATGATCATTAGCTAATACTTTTGGGAATTGCTTAACAATATCTTTCATTATTACAGCATATTCCTTTTTATTAATGGAAGATAAATCTATACTCAACTTTTACACCTCCTAACATTAATATCTTTAAAAAACTAATTTATATGAAATATATAAATAAAATATTCATCAATAGATAAAAATTTTGTGAGAATTTCATTTTAAAATTTATATACAATCCGTAATTAATAAAACACCTTAATAATTTGTAAATACCAATTTTTTTTGATATTTACAAATTATTAAAGTTCTAAAATTTATAAATAAGGCGGGAATACCCCGCCCCTAAATTTATTTCTAATTTTAATTCAAATTAAAATGGAAATTCAACATCAACAGAGAAATTATTTAAATCATTTTCATTATCAGGAACTACTAATAATCCAGTTTTTATTGCATAATTTAAGTATTCTATTTCAGCTAATATTCTTGCAGAAACTAAACCTTTTGTGTATTTCATAGGTGATAAACTTACACCATCTTCTTGAGCGCCTAATACTTCTAAACCACCTTTAAATCTGTTTCTATATGCGTCTCTAACACCGTAGTAAGATGCATTATCAACTCTTTTTAGAGCGCTTGCTAACACATATCCAGGTGCCATATAATCTTGATCTGAGTCAACACCAATTGCAAAATATCCTTCACCTTTTTCATAATATGCATCAATAACTTCTGCTAAATCAGCATCTGCATTAATTCCATATAATTTTAATGATTTTTCCTTTGCTGCATCAATAACACCATTTCCACAAGCACCAGCTGCTGCAAAAATAATATCTGCACCTTCAGCATATTGTGCTAATGCCATTGATTTTCCTTTTGCTGCATCTGTAAATGATTCTGTATATCCTACAACAACTTCAACATTTTCACCATAAATATCATTGTAAGCTTTAACTCCAGCTACATAACCATATCTAAATCTTTCAACTGGAGGAATAGCAATACCACCAATGAATCCAACTTTTCCTGTTTTTGTCATAGCAGCTGCCAAATATCCTACGAAAAATGCAGATTCCTGTTCTTTAAACAAATATAATTGAACGTTTTTAGGTACATTTCCGCCTTCTGAAGGAGCAATATCGATACCTATAAATTTCGTGCTTGGATATTGTGGAGCAACATCAAATAATGCGTTACTCATCATAAATCCAACAGCAATAACAACGTCGGCTTCTTTTGCAGCATTTGATAAATTATCAACATAATCACTTTGCTCTTTAGATTGAATAACTTGAACGTCAATTCCATATTTATCTTTTGCTTTTAAAACGCCAGCCCATGAACCGTCATTAAATGATTTGTCTCCTAAACCCCCTACGTCTGTTACCATAATAACTTTGAAAGCAAAAGATGAAACAACTAATGTCAATAATAAAACAAAAAGTACAGCTTTCTTCATAACCTTACCTCCCTTTATAGAATTTGATGATTAATAATCCGCTAAATGCGGTAAATATCAACATTATGAAACCAAATAAAATGTTTACACTAAAAGTTTGAGCATTTAAAACAGGATATTTAAATTCGGATAAAATATGTATTGTTGTTGGTTTTATAAAAGATAAAATAGACGCAATAGTCATAATCGTTAATCCAATTATTTTAAATGGCAATTTTTCATTTAAAAAGAAATATAAAAAGCCTAAAATTAAAAGTAATAACACCTTTGTTCCCCAATCAGTAATCATTGGTTTAACATTAATAGAGAAATTCATATTTTTTGAAAATACATCTAATAATTTAGATTTATAATTTATTAAAACACTTGATTTTATGAGTTTTGACTCTAATGTTTTTTGTAATAATTCTTTAAAATCTTCATCTGAATATTTAAGAATATTAATCACATTCTCATTATATTGTTCTAATCCTTTATTGATATTATCATATCTTTTTTGAGAATTTTTTTCAAAATCATCTATATATTTTTTGAAGTTATCAGTTAATTTTGAATAAACTTCATAATTTTCAATATACATTCCTTCTTTTATTAAGTCGATAGAAACTCTTCCATCTTCAAAATTTAAATAATCTAATATTTTATTTTTACCTGAATCTAATAAAAACTTTTTTAAAGCAGAATTATATAAATTTCTGACATCAGAATATTCAGCAGAAAGTTGAGAACCAATATAAGCAACATCTTTGTTTACAAACGTATATGGATAAACCAGGACATCATTCAATAAAGTCTTTTGCATAATAGAATTATGGAAACCAGTATTATTTTCCATTTTTATTTCTTCAATATTTTTAAACAATGGAATATTCATTAATAATACAAATAATACAATTAAAGAAATATTTATTATTCTTTTTAACCAATGTACATTTCTACCGAATGCTTGGAAGAACATCGTAATCAAAATCAAAGAAAAAGCTAAAATTAAAAAAGAACCATATATAAAAGCAGTAATTATGTCTTTTGAAAAATCAAAATAATTTAATATATAAACGATTTCGCTAATAGCTATACCTAAGAATAGCCATTGATAAAAATTTTTGTTTTTCAAAAAATAAATTAATATAATTAAGATAAAATACACAACAAAACGGATCCAACTTTTGCTTTTCTTAATTTCAGCATTATTTAAAAAAATATTTATAACTTCTAAAGTATCGTTTCTTATGGTATCTGGAACAAACGATAGTACCTGTGAAGCAAGATCATCTATTTCAATTTCTAAATCTTCACCTGTTATTTTCATTGTAGAAATTTCTTTTATTCCATTTTCAAGTATTTCCTTATTTTTACTTATAATGTCATCAAAGAAAGGATCAGGACTTCCTTCATAGATATAGTATTCAGGTGCTTCTAACTTTGCTCGTCTGTTTTTCATTCTTACTTTTGTTAATGATTGATTTGGAGTTTCTTTTACCAAACCAAGAGAATAAGCAATAGTGTTTTTTATGTATAAAAAACCAGTATCTTGTAAATAACTTGAATATTCTTCTAAAGCTAAATAAAATGCAGGTAACGATCTAATAGTCTCTTCTTTTAAAGACTTTCCGGCCAAATCGCTTTGAACATAAGCGAGAAAACCAGCAAATGCAATTTCATTTTCTAAAGAAGTAAATTTATGCTCTTCTGCGATAGAGGAAAGGTGTTTTGAAATATATGATGGCCTATCAGTATATTCAGCACTCCCAACCATTTGAGTTTTATAAAATTTATACAATCCCATATTTTTCAATTCTTCAAAAAACCATTGAAGTTCTTCTGAATGATTGTTATACTGCTCGATATAATTCACGTAAGAATTTTTTATTTCAGACATATTTAAAGAAAATATGCTTAAAGCTATAAAAGAAAATACTATTAATAAACCAATCTTTTTCACAAAAGCACCTCCTAAAAATTTTCATCACTGTGATTATATTATAGCATAATAACTCAAAAAACTGCATAAGGATATTATCATATTTTTTTTAAATTTTCAAGTTATATAAATAACAATTTTTACTAAATATACGGTATTAATTTTCTCAGAATATATTTCTTCAAAGTTTAAAGCAACTAATCCTCTTTTTTAAACTTTGAATGGTATAATAATATAGCTTAGAAAGATTTTTAGTATATCTTTTTTAAATTGTAAACGTGAGGTGATATTATGAATATTCTTGTAACAAACGATGATGGAATTATGGCACCAGGAATTTTTATATTAAAAAAGGAATTGGAAAAAAAATATAATGTTTATGTGGTAGCTCCTGATGTCGAAAGAAGTGCTACAGGTCATGCAATTACAATTAGGAACCCATTATGGGCAAAGAAAATATTTTTAAATGATGAGTTTTTGGGTTATGCTGTAAATGGAACTCCAGCAGATTGTGTTAAGTTAGGATTGGAAGCTATATATAAAGATATAAAGTTTGATATAATAATTAGTGGTATTAATAAAGGTCCAAATTTAGGTACAGATTTATTATATTCAGGAACTGTTTCTGGAGCACTAGAAGGTTCGTTAAATGGATATCCATCAATAGCAATTTCATCAGCAAACTATCAAAATCCTAATTATAAAACGGCAGCAAAATTTATTTTGGATTTTTTAGAAAATAATAGTATTATTAATATGCCTGAATTTAGTGCTTTGAATATTAATGTTCCTAATGTAGATTATTCTGAGATTAGGGGATATAAAATTACCAGACAGAGTAAAAGGCGATATAAAGATTATTTTGAACCAAGAAAAGATCCCTATGGAAATACATATTATTGGATGTTAGGAGAAATAATAGAAGATGATAATGCAGAAGATTCAGACTATTTTGTTTTAAAAGAAAATTATGTTTCAATAACACCTATTAAATCTTTTTTAACAGATTATGATTATATGAATAAATTAATAAAAAATATAGAGGAGGAAAACAATGGATTTAAAGGTTAGGATAATAGGAGATCCTGTTTTAAGAAAAAAAGCAACTAAAGTTGAAAACATAGATGATAAATTTAGAGAGTTATTAGATATAATGACAGAAGTTATGTATAAAGAAGATGGTGTCGGATTAGCTGCACCACAAGTTGGTATTAGTAAAAAATTTTTTATAATGGATGATGGAAAAAACTTAAGAAAAGTAATAAATCCAGAAATTTTGGAATTTTTAGGTGACGAGGTTATATTTGAAGAGGGGTGTTTGAGTATACCAGGCATATTTTTAAATGTGAAAAGACCTGAAGGTATTAGGGTAAAATATACCAATGAAAATGGTGAAGAAATTGAAGAAGAATTACATGAATATACTGCAAGGATTTTTCAACATGAATATGACCATCTTGGCGGAACTTTATTTATTGATAAAGTAAGTACAGCAACAAAAGCTAAAGTTAAAGGTAAAATAAAAGATTTAATGAAAGAAGGAAGAAAATTAGCAAAAGAATTGGGGGAGTTAGAAATAAAATGAGAATAGTATTTATGGGGACACCTGATTTTGCAGCTATACATTTAAAAAAATTGATAGATAATAATTTTAATATTGTAGGGGTTTTTTCACAACCAGATAAACCTAAAGGAAGAGGAAAAAAACTTTTACCTACACCAGTGAAAATTATTGCTCAGGAAAATAATATTCCAGTTTTCCAACCAAAAAGTGTAAATGTTAAATCTGGATTTGAAGCATTAAAAAAATTGAATCCTGATATAATAATTACCGTAGCTTATGGTAAAATATTAAAGAAAAATGTTATTAATTTACCAAAATTAGGATGTTGGAATGTTCACGCATCATTATTACCGAGATATAGAGGGGCAGCTCCTATCCAAAGAGCCCTAGAAAATGGAGAAACAAAAACAGGAATTTCTATTTTTAAAATTGTAGAAGCATTAGATGCTGGACCTATAGCATATATTAAAGAAACTCCTATATATTTAGAAGATAATTTTGAAAGTTTATACAACAGATTAGCTAAAATAGGAAGTGAATCTTTATTAGAGTTCTTAATTAATTTTGAAAAATATACAAAAAAATTAATTTTCCAAGATGATTTAAAAGCAACATACGCAAATAAAATATCTGTGGAAGATACGTATATCAACTGGTTCGAATCTAACGAAAAGGTATTTAACAAAATCAGAGCTTATGATCCCATTCCGGGAGCTAAATGCTTATTAAATGAGCAAATTATTAAGTTGTTTGATGTTTCTTTGGGCAGTATTGAAACAGATATCCCTGGGAAAATACTAAATATAAATAAAACTGGCGCAGAGGTTTCTACTGGAAAAGGTAGCATAAAGATAAGAAAGATTCAATTTCCAGGAAAAAAAGCAGTTAATATAATTGATGCTTTTAACGGAAGAAAAATTAAAATTGGAGATATATTAAAAAATATAAAAAGGGGTGAGTAAAATGGCAAAAACATTTAATATGTATATGATAAAGGGATATAAAAACGAAAAAGATGCTGAAATTATAGAAGAAATTTTAAAGGGAATCGATGGAATTATAAAATTCAAGGTAGAAAAAGCATTTGGAGCAGTTGAATTAACATATGATGATGAAAAAATATCAAGAGAAGAAATTAGTAATAAATTAAAAACAAAGGGATTTGAATTAAAATATTAATATGAAAAAAAAATATTTATATGGTTTTTTGTTTGCATTAATAGCAACAGCAGTAGTTTTTATATTAATTTCAGTAACAATAGGATTTACAAACAGTATCCAATCTTTTTTTGGGTACAATTATATATTTTTATTCTACGGATTTTTATTAATTACAACCAAATGGTTTATTGAAAGTTTGGTAATAAAGTTATTATTAAAAAACATTTCTTTAAAACAGTCATTAAATTTCACACTAATAGGCCAATTTTATAGTTATTTAACTCCATTTTATACTGGAGGTCAGCCATTTCAAATATTATATATTTCAAAATATGGTATCGATCCTGGAAAAGCTACAGCAACCATTCTTTTTAAAACGTTTATTTTCCAGATAAATATGGCATTTTTAGGTACTATAGCAGCAATATATTCTTTTTATCATTTTTCATCTACAATTACAACAGGTATTATTTTAGGTATATTATTGAATTCATTAGCGGTTTTTTTGATAATATTTTATGTAATTAATCAAAAAGCTGCCATCAATACTACACTATTTTTTGTAAAAGCTCTAAAAAAAATTGGCGTATTAAAAAATCCAGAAAAATATACAGATGAAATAATTTCAAAAGTAAAGGTGTTTATAGATGTATTTAAATTAGAATCAAAAAAGTTAGGAAAAATAATTATTATATTTCTTTTGAGTGTTTTGCAATTTTCTTGTTCATTTCTTATTTTACCAATTGTTTTAAAAGGTTTTAGTTATAATAGCACATTAAACTTGATTTTTAAATCATTAATAACACAAGTAACTTCATCAATTATACCAACACCAGGGACATCAGGTGGTGCTGAAGGTATATTTTATTTAGTGTTTTCTGATATGTTAACCCCTGAAAAGATGAGCGCGATTTTAGTTTTATGGAGATTTATAACTTACTATTATGTTTTGATAATAGGTGGAATAGTGGTAGTATTGAATCATAGAACACCTAAAAAGTTAAAAAAATAAAGAAAAAGGGAAAACCTTTGAACAAATAGGTTTTCCCTTTTTTAATTGGTGCCGAGGGCGGGACTTGAACCCGCACGGGATAAATTCCCACATGGCCCTCAACCATGCGTGTCTGCCGATTCCACCACCTCGGCAAGCCTTCAATATTATACAACAACTTTTTATTTTTGTCAAGAGTAATTTTAAAAAGCTTTTCACAACAACAAGTAATGTTGTTGTGATGTATTATTTATTATTTATTATCCAAACCTTAAAACTATTAAATTTAAACGTTCATATAATATTATATTTTTGAGAAATAATAAAAAATTTACAAATAGTGTTGGTAAAATAAATATTCTTTCAAAATCATGTATATATTTTTGTATTATTATAAGATAAGGAGGTGTTTTGATGGAATACAAAACAGATAAAATAAATATCTTGTCACAATATGATTTTTTAAAACAGATAAAAGATATTGAAAATGAGGAAGAGTTAGAAAATTTTACAAAGAAAAGATTCTTTAATTCCATTCAAAATGTTAACTCTAAAAATAAAAAAGAAGAATTAAAAAATAATGGGTGAATTGCATGTATTTTGAAGAAGAGAAACCTATTATTGAAATAAGAGATTTTTCATTATATATGAATAATAGAGAAGTATTGAAATCAATTAATTTAAATTTATACAATAATGAATCTGTTTTGATTTATGGGGAAAGGAATTCCGGTAAATCTGCTTTGTTGCGTTCTTTTGTTCACTTGAATGAAGAATTATTTAGTAACGTGTATGGAAAAGGGGATATAAAATATAGAGGTAAAGATGTTAGAGAACAGGATAAAAGATATTTAAGAAGTAATATAACATATACTGAACCTCAATATTTGCAAAATTTAAATTATATATCACTAAAAGAGTTATTAAAAGTTTCGTTGGGGATTACTCCACAGAATTTATCATATGAACATATTTCTTTATTAAAAAAATTAGATTTAATGGATAAATTTATAGATTTAAAAAGTTTAAAATATTATAATGATTTATCAAATTGGTCAAGTGCTGATAAATTATCATTATTACTTTTTGTTTCTTTAGCACAAAACCCTAAAGTATTTATGTTTGATTCTATTTTGGATCATATAGATGATGTTTTATTGAAAAAAATTAAGGATGTTATATTAGATATAAATCAAAATAGAATTTTGATATTTGCAACAAGAAATTTATTTAGATATCTTGATATATGTAATAGAATTATTGTTTTGAAAGAAGGAAAAATTGTTTTTGATTCAATACCAAAGGAATTTATTATTAATTTCAAACAAAATAATTTTAAAAACTTGTAACGAAGAAAGTATTGACAAAAAGGATAAAAGATGATAAAATAAATACGGTTAAATAAGGAAGAAATGGGAATGCCGAGGTGGCGGAATTGGCAGACGCTGCGGACTTAAAATCCGTTGGGTGGAGACACTCGTGTGGGTTCAAGTCCCACCCTCGGCACCATTTTATTTTTACTCTGTACTACAACATATGCGGTGCGGGGTGGAGCAGTCTGGTAGCTCGTCGGGCTCATAACCCGAAGGTCGTAGGTTCAAATCCTGCCCCCGCTACCATTTTTTTTATGGCGGCGTAGCTCAGTTGGCTAGAGCATGCGGTTCATACCCGCAGTGTCAAGAGTTCGAGTCTCTTCGCCGCCACCAAAAAAGCAGCCATTTGGCTGCTTTTTTTATTTATA
>NZ_FQUI01000022.1 GCF_900129175.1 Marinitoga hydrogenitolerans DSM 16785 | reverse complement strand
TCATCTTTTAATTTTTCATATAATGCTCGTATTGTAATTCCTTTTATTGATAACAATTCTTCTATCCTCTTTAAATATTTATCCAATTTGCTTTTCTTATTTCTTTTTTTTGGTTTCCCTTCATATCCTTCCCAATATTTTTTTATTGTTCTTCTGTCATATCCATATATTCTTCCTAATTCAGAAAAATTTGGTTTCATTCCCATCATCCTTATTATTTCTAGTTGTTGTTTTACTTTCTCCATCTTTGGTATCCTCCTTTCCGAAATAGAAGGATACCATTATTTCTTTATCCTTTTTGTACATTTTTGTTCATTTTTATTTTCCTCTTTTTGTTCTTTTTTATTTTACCATTTACAGAAAACATAGAATTTAAAACAGCAAAACAACATTTAATAGTCCGAACAAAAATAAATAAGTTAGGACAAAAGATATTAAAAGTATTAAATATCCCATTGCCAAAAATAATAACACCTTATAATGAATTTAAAGAAAAATATAAAATTTAGGGGGTGTGGTGACACTTTTGCTTTTAATAAAAAGTTAACAATCGATATTTTTCGCTATATTTCAGCGTTATCTCTTTTTCTAAAAAAAACAACTGTCAAAGTCAGGAGAACGGAAACATTTAGGTTATCAAATAGTTCAAAAAATTATTGATTAAGGCGGAAATCTCCGCCTTTTTTATTTATATATCTTTATTTATATATCTTTAACCTTTCTTTATACTTGTGAAATAATTCATATATGTTTTAATAATATTTTTTTATTATAATGTATATGAGAATTAATTCATTTTATAAAAGTTATAAATTTCACAATTAGGGGGGAATTACTTTGGAATTTCAACTCACAAAACTTCAAAAATTAATTAGAAAAGCCACACGTGAATTAACAGAAAAAGAATTTAAACCAATTGCACAAGAAATCGATGAAACTGGAAACTTCCCAAAAGAGAATGTCGAAAAACTAAAAAAATATAATCTTTTAGGTATGAATATACCAAAAGAATATGGAGGCGCAGGTGCTGACGACCTATCATATGTTATTGCTGTTGAAGAAATTTCAAGATATTGTGCTACAACTGGGGTTATTTTATCAGCTCACAACTCATTAGCTTGCTGGCCAATATATTATTATGGAAATGATTATCAAAAAGAAAAATTTTTAGTGCCTTTAGCAAAAGGGGAAAAACTTGGTGCATTTGCTTTAACAGAACCTAATGCAGGAAGTGATGCTGGAAATCAAAGTACAACTGCTATAAAAGATGGTAATAAATGGATAATAAACGGAACAAAAATATTCATCACAAATGGAGGTGCTGCTGATATTTACATTGTTTTTGCGTCAACTAAAAAAGAATTAGGCGCAAAAGGCATTTCTGCTTTTATTATTGAAAGAAATACTCCAGGATTTAAAATAGGCAAGATAGAAAATAAAATGGGAATTAGAGGATCTGCAACAGCTGAATTAATATTCGATAATGTTATAATTCCAGAAGAAAATTTATTAGGGAAAGAAAATAAAGGATTCAAAATAGCCTTAAAAACTTTAGATGGGGGTAGAATTGGAATTGCCGCACAAGCACTGGGAATTGCTCAAGGCGCTTTTGATGAAACGATAAAATATATTAAGCAAAGAGAACAATTCGGAAGACCCATAGCTAAATTTCAATCAATACAATTTACAATTGCTGAAATGAAAACAAAATTAGAAGCTGCTCGAACATTAGTATATAATGCTGCATTAAAAAAAATGAATTATCATGATTATTCATTAGAGGCTGCTATGGCAAAATATTATGCTTCCGATATTGCAATGGAAATTACAAGAAAAGCTGTTCAATTACACGGAGGATATGGATATACTAAAGAATATGATGTTGAAAGAATGATGAGAGATGCAAAAATTACAGAAATTTACGAGGGAACTACCGAAATACAAAAAATGGTAATTGCTGCTAATATTCTAAAGTGAGGTGAATTTATGAATATAATTGTGTGTATTAAACAAGTTCCAGATACAACTGAATTAAAAATAGATCCTATTACGGGAACATTAATAAGAAAAGGTGTTCCTTCAATAATGAACTATGATGACAAAGCTGCTTTAGAAGAAGCTCTAAAACTAAAAGACAAATTTAATGCAAATATAACTGTTATTTCTATGGGACCAGAACAAGCAAAAGAAGTTCTAGAAGAAGCTTTAGCAATGGGTGCAGATAGAGCAATATTATTAAGTGATAAAAAGTTTAGTGGTTCTGATACCTGGGCTACATCTAACATTTTAAGTGAAGCAATAAAACATTTAGATTATGACTTAATATTAACAGGAAAACAAGCTATTGATGGTGATACTGCACAAGTTGGACCTCAAATTGCTGAAAAATTGAATATACCTCAAGTTACTTATGTGAAAAAAATTAGTTTTGATAATAGTGAATTTATTATAGAAAGAGAAATGGATAATACTATTGAAATAATTAAAGTTACTCCTCCTGTTTTATTTACTATATTAAAAGAAGCTAATAAACCGAGATATATGAATATAAAAAAATTAGTTGATATTTGTAGTAAAGATAATATAGAAGTATGGTCTAATGAAAAATTAAAATTGGATGAAAATATTATAGGCCTTAAAGGATCCCCAACAAAAGTAAGAAAAACATTTACTCCTGAAATATCAAAAAAAAGTATTATTTTAGAAGGAAATATTTCCGAACAAATTGATTTTTTAATTAACGAATTAAAAGAAAAACATTTAATATAAGGGGGCTTTTCATGAAAGACGTATGGGTTTATATAGAAACTGAAAATAATTCTATAAAAAAAGTTAGTTTAGAATTGTTAAATGAAGGAAAAAAATTAGCTACTAAATTAAAAGGAAATTTAGTTGCTGTTTATTTAAATAAAACTGATTTATCTCATGAAATTGCAAAATATGGTGCAAAAAAGATTATACATTTATTTAATAATAATATAGAACATTATGACACTCTTATATATACAAATGCTTTAGCTGAAATTATTACTGAAAAAAAGCCTCATATTATATTATTTGGTGCAACTCATATTGGTAGAGATTTAGCTCCACGGTTAGCTGCTAAATTAAATACTGGATTAACAGCAGACTGTACACACCTTGATTTAGATGAAAACGGACTTCTAATGCAAACTAGACCTGCTTTCGGTGGAAATATTATGGCAACTATATATTGTCCTGAACATATTCCACAAATGGCAACTGTAAGACCTGGAGTTTTTGAGATGTCTGTTCCAACAGAAAATATTAAATATGAGGTAGAAAAAATTGAACTTAAAAATGATAAACCCTTAATTAGAATATTGGATATTATTAATAAAAATTCATTATCAAAAGATATTTCTGAAAGTAACGTAATTGTAGCTGGCGGAAGAGGATTAGGAAAACCGGATGGCTTTAAACTTTTAGAAGAATTAGCTCAATTGCTAAATGGTTGTGTAGGCGCTTCAAGAGCTGCTGTTGAATCCGGATGGGCTAACCCTGAAATTCAGGTTGGACAAACTGGAAAAACAGTTAAACCGAAAATATATATTGCATGTGGAATTTCTGGTGCTATACAGCATGTTGCAGGAATGAAAGATTCTAAATGCATTATTGCAATTAATAAAAATAAAGATGCACCTATATTTAAAATTGCTGATTTTGGTATTGTTGGTGATTTATATGAGGTTATCCCTCAATTAATAAACAAATTAAAAGAAGAAAAAATTAGAAATTAAAAAATCCCGGAATTTCCGGGATTTTTTTATCCTTTAAACTGACCTGCAAAATGACAAGCAACTTGATGTCCATTTTCTAATTCAACCAATGGCGGTTCCTTTTTTGAACATATATCTTTTGCTATAGGACATCTTGGATGGAATCTACAACCACTTGGAGGATTAATAGGACTTGGAACATCTCCTTGCAAAATTATTCTTTTCTTTTTATATTCCGGATCTGGAATTGGAATAGCTGACATTAACGATACTGTATATGGATGTAATGGATTTGCAAATAAATCTTTTTTATCAGCCAATTCAACAATTTTTCCAAGATACATTACCGCAACTCTGTCTGAAATATGTTTCACAACAGCCAAATCATGCGCTATAAATACATAAGTTAATTTAAATTCATTTTGTAAATCTTCTAATAAATTGATGACCTGTGATTGAATAGAAACATCAAGGGCAGATACCGCTTCATCAGCAACAATCAATTTAGGATTTAAAGCTAATGCCCTTGCAATACCAACTCTCTGCCTTTGGCCACCAGAAAATTCATGTGGAAATCTATATATATATTCTGGAGATAATCCTACCTTATCTAACAAATCCTTTACTTTTTCTGTTGCTTCTGCCCCATCTTTGACTAATCCATGTGTAAATAATCCTTCAGCAATAATACTTCTAATTCTCAATCTAGGATTTAATGAAGAATAAGGATCCTGGAAGATTATTTGCATATTTCTTCTAAACCATTTTCTTTTTTCATTTAAATTTGATAACATTTCTTGATGTAAACCATTATATCCTTTATCAAAAAATATTTTTGCATATTTTTTATCTATTTCATCTTTAAGATTTTTTATAACGTCATCTTCGCTTTTATATTTATTTTTCAATTCATTAAATCTATCAACATAAGTCTCATTTATATATTTACGTACTTTAGATTTTGGAAAAAATAACGGTGTTGTATCTATCTCATCAACAACAATCCTTCCTGATGTTGGATTTAATAATCTTAATATAGTCATTCCTGTTGTACTTTTTCCACAACCAGATTCACCAACTAACCCTATTGTTTCTCCTTCATATACTTTAAATGATATATCATCTACAGCTTGAACATGTGCAACAACCCTTTTGAAAACACCTGCCCTAACAGGAAAATACTTTTTTAGATTATCAACCTGTAAAAGTACTTTTTTATTTTCAGACATTATTTTTCACCTACCCTTGACTTCTCTACTTCTTTCGTTAATTCATCAATATAGAAACATCTTGAGTAATGTCCTTGTTCAATTTCTATCAATTCTGGCATTTCATTTTTACATTTTTCTTTAGCAAGAAAACATCTGTTAGAAAATCCACAACCTTTTGGAAAATTTCTAGGGTTAGGCACTGTTCCAGGTATTGACATCAATCTATCAACTTCTTCATTTAATTTTGGTATTGATTGCATTAATCCCCATGTATATGGATTTTTTGGTTTTTTAAATATAGAAACTATATCTCCATATTCAACAATTTTCCCTGCATACATAACAGCAGCTTTATCTGCCATTTCAGCTACAACACCTAAATCATGTGTAATAAATATAATAGCCATACCATATTCTTTTTGTAACTCTTTCATTAAATCCAAAATTTGTGCTTGAATAGTAACATCAAGTGCTGTAGTAGGTTCATCCGCTATTAATACTTTTGGATTACAGGACAACGCCATAGCAATCATCGCTCTTTGTCTCATACCACCTGATAACTCATGCGGATATTGATCTACACGTTTTTCTGGTTCTGGAATCCCTACTTTTCTCAATAAATCTATTGCTCTTTGCCTCGCTGATTTTTCATCCATCCCCATATGAAGCATTATCATTTCTATTATTTGATCTCCAACAGTAAAAACTGGATTCAAAGCTGTCATAGGTTCCTGGAATATCATAGCTATTTCTTTACCTCTAATATGTCTCATATCATCTTCAGGAATTTTACTTATATCTTGTTCTTTATATATTATTTCACCTTCTGCGATTCTTCCATTTTCATCTAACAACCTCATTATACTTAACGAAGTTACAGATTTACCAGAACCTGATTCACCAACTATGGCTATAGTTTCTCCTTCATGAACATCAAAAGAAACTCCTCTAACTGCTCTTACTTCGCCATCTTCTGTATCAAAATATGTATGTAAATTATTTACTTTTAATATTGGCTCTTTCATTATTTGCCTCCTTTCAACTAACCGCGTAGTTTCGGATCAAAGATATCTCTTAATGCGTCTCCTACTAAGTTCCATGCTAAAACAAATAATACCATTGCAATACCAGGATAGGTTATTGTATACCAATATTGAAATGCTCCTCCTGTACCACCTAAAATCCAGTTTCTTGCATAATTAAGTATTGATCCCCAATCAGCGTAACCTTGAGGAGCTCCTACTCCTAAGAAACTTAACACTGCTGCAGTTATAACCATAGAACCTATTCTCATAGATGCTTGTATTAACACTGGAAATATTGTATTAGGTAAAATATGTTTAATTATAATCTTTGAATCTTTAACTCCCAATGCTTTTGCTGCCAATACATATTGATCGTTTTTAGCCTGTAAAATATTTCCTCTAATTAATCTTGCTGATCCCATCCATCCAAATACTATCATGGCGATCATAACTTTATCAAGTCCTGTCCCTAATATAGTTGTTAAAACCATAGCAGATAACATAAATGGAATTGACATAAATATATCAGTTATTCTCATTAATACTTCGTCAACCCAACCACCAAAATAAGCAGAAATAGATCCTACAAATAATCCCACAATTGTTGCTACAGATACTACTATTAATCCTATTTTAAACCCTGTTCTTGTCCCCCAAACAACACCATAATATATATCTCTTCCATTACTAATACCAAAAGGATGTTCTTTTGATGGTGGTTGTGGTGTATTTTCATAAGTCACAATTGGCATTAAATATGGATCATAATTTAAATCCTTTATATATAATTTCTTTAAATCTTTAAAATATTTTTTTGCGGCTGGTAAAAACTCTTCTACAGAATTATTTTTTGAATTTATTTCATCTAATTCAGCTTTCATTTTCTCAGCATTTTTTGCCTTTGCTAAAAAAGCTTTTATTCCATTTTCTAAATCTTTTAATGCTGCTTCAAACTTTTTTTTATCATCTATATTATCTTGTAAATTATATAAATAAGATTCATCTAAAATATATTCTTCTGTTAATGGAGATAATGTTTCTATTAGCTTATTAAAGTTTTCATCATTTTTATTGGATAAATAATTGCTTAAAACTTTTTCTAAATTTCTTATGTCATCTGCATAATCTAAATAAAATCCATATGTAAAGTCATAATAATCAGAAAAAGATACAACTAATTCTTCTATTAATGATGTATTTTTAGTATCTTCTAATTCATCTATCATTGATTCCATATTTTCTATTTCAGGATCAATTGGAATTTGAGGTGGAGCTAATAAAGGTGCAAAAGCTGCTACTAAAATAAAAAATATTAATAAAATTACCCCTAACATTGCAGATGGGTTTTTATAGAACTTCCTGAGAGCCCTTTTAACTTCTTCGTTCACTTCAACTCACCTCACTCGTATCTAATTCTTGGATCAATTAATGCGTATGATATGTCAATTATCAAATTACCAACAATTAACAATATCGAAGAGAACAATAACATACCCATTATTGATGCATAATCTAGTTGTCCAGCTGCTTTTGCAGCAAAACTTCCAATACCAGGTCTTACAAATATTGTCTCAACTATTATAACTCCCATTATTAATCCTATAATCATTGACCCTGCAACAGTCGCAACAGGAATTAAAGCATTTCTCTTTGCATGTTTATTTATAACAACCCTTTCAGATAACCCTTTTGCCCTTGCAGTTCTTACATAATCTTTGCTTAATACTTCTAACATTGAGGATCTTGTAATTCTAATTAAATAAGCCCACCATAAATATGACAATGTTAGAATAGGTCCAATTAAATGTCTTAAACCATCCCAAAACACATCTAATCTTCCATTTAATAAACCATCAATAGTAATTAATTTAGTATATTGATGAAAGTCCGGGGAATTTAACACATTTTCAACCCACAGACTAACTCTTCCAGGGGGGAACCATCCGAGCCAACTATAAAATACCATAAGGATTATTAAACCAAAAACAAAATCCGGAAATGACCAACCAACAATAGAAAATATTCTAATTAATTGATCCTGCCATTTATTACGATGTAATGCCGCTTGAACACCTAACCATACCCCAACTCCTATTATAGGAAATATAGAATACAATGCCAACTCAACAGTTGATGGTAACCTATTAATAATAGCATCTTTAACTGGTTCTTTACCAACTATAGACCAACCTAGATCACCTTTAGCTACAGATCCTATCCATTTTACATATTTTGTAAATGGATCATCGTTTAAACCATACTTCTCTTTTACAAGTTCTAATTCTTCCACAGACATTTTGTCTAAAGAATTAGGATCAACATATGCAGCTAACAGTTGGTCTTCTCCTAATAATTGCATCATAGAGAAAACAATGAGAGTAACTCCAAAAATTATAAGAGGTAATAACAGTAACCTCCTAATAATATACGCCGTCATACGAGCACCTCCATAGCTTTTATTAATAAACCAATTTATTATATCATATAAATATAACATTAAAAAACAAAAAAATAAGGGGAAGAGTCTTCCCCTCCCCTTAAATTAAAATTAATAATAAATAATTAATGTTTTCTTATTATTCTTCTGATTTCCAATAGTGGTAATAATCGTCACCTGGTCTAATTGAATTTGGATACCAACCTTTCAACCATTTTCTGTGAACCCTTACGCCAATCGGTTGATATAATGGAACACCTAAACCTTCTCTAATTACAAATTGTTGTACTTTAATATAGATTTCTTCCCTAGCTTTAGGATCTGTTAAAGCTGATGCTTCAGAGATCATTTCATTTAATGATTTTCCACCAAAGAATGCTTGAGGTTTGTTTGCAAATTCTGCATATTTTTCACCAAAGTAATAACCATAATCACCATCACTGTGATAGAATGTGTAAATAAAATTATTTGGATCAGGATAATCTGCTAACCAACCTAAGATGTATAATGGCATTTTTCCATTTTTTCTAGCATCTAAGAATGTTGGCCATTGAACACCTCTAACTTCTGCTTGGAATTTAGGATTGATCTTCTTTAAAGAATCTGCTAATAATTCTGCAGCCTTCTGTCTTGCAGCATTCCCTGTATTATAAAGGATTGTCATCTTGAAACCTTTTCTCCATAATTGTCCTCTATATGCTCTCTTGAAGTATTTTGTTGCTTCTTTTAAATCAAATTTTGGTTTTGGTAAATTATCATCATAACCTAAAAATCCTTTTGGCATAGCTGTTGGTACTAATTCTCCATAACCGTCTAATACATCATCAATCATCTTTTTATAGTCAAATGAATAAATAAATGCTAATCTTACGTTTTTATCTGCAAAGAATGTTGTTGGGATACCATTTCCATCCAATTTTCCGCTTCCAATATAAGGTGAATCTGGTTTTACTTGCCAGTTAAAGTTTAATGTAGTAACTGATACACTTGGTAAACCTTCAATAATTTCAATATCTGGATTTCCTTTAATTTGGCTTAAGTATTGTGCTGGTACTGCAACTATATCTGCTTCACCTTTTTCTAATAAAGCTTTTCTTGTTGACCATTCGTCTACTCCCCAAAT
This sequence comes from Marinitoga hydrogenitolerans DSM 16785, assembly GCF_900129175.1. Classification (NCBI taxonomy): domain Bacteria; kingdom Thermotogati; phylum Thermotogota; class Thermotogae; order Petrotogales; family Petrotogaceae; genus Marinitoga; species Marinitoga hydrogenitolerans. The sequence continues at coordinate 26,568 of NZ_FQUI01000022.1, read as the reverse complement.
AACTACGTTTTTAATCTTTGCTGGACCTCTCCAATATTCTTCAAATGCTTTTAATGTAACCTTTTGCTCTGCTCTATTCCATTCTACTAATTCATATGGACCTGAACCGATTTCTTTTGCATATAATGGTGAATCTTCTTTTTTCCAATCATGGAATTTCCACCATCCATCTGCTTTTCCATCCCATAAACCTAATCCCATTGCAGCTTTACTATCTAAAATTGCACCCCATGATGAACCTTGAGCAATGATATTTAAGAAATATACTTTTGGTGCTGCTAAATGGAATACAACGTAATCCCCTTCAACTTCTACTTTTGAATCGATATATTTTTTATAGAAGTCTAACAATATTTGTTTTGCTTCATCGTTAACAGGTTCTTTTGTTTCTGAATCTACTAAATCTGTCCATTTGTGACCTGTTAAACCTTTAACTGCTGATTTTAAACTAAAGTAATCACCAAAGAATACTTCATAAAGCATCCAGATAGGCCCTCCACCAGGGTTTCCTATTAATGCTCTTTCAAATGTGTATTCAACATCATATGGTGTCAATTCATTTCCACTGTGGAATTTAACACCTTTTCTAATTTTAAATTTAACTGTGTTTCCATCGATTTCCCATGATTCTGCTAATCTTGGAGCAAATTCACTTAAACTTGATCCAACATACTCGATTAAGTTATCATATACATTAAATATTACCTCACCACTTGCTGTGTCATATGCTTGATGAGGATCTAATGTGTCTGGTTCTCCAATTGTTACATCAACAATTGTATCAGGGTTCTTAACTTCAGCAAATGCGAAGATAGAAAATACCAACAATAATACTACTAAAAGTTTCTTCATACAGTCCCCTCCTTATATAAAATTTATTCCGGATATATTTTACCACAAAAAAATTAAAATTACAAATACTTTATGAACATTTCTTTGGAGTAAATTTTCACTAAAGTTATTATCTTTTATATTTCGTTATAATAAATCTTAATATTCCAAAAATACTAATTATTATGAAAATTCTTTCATGTTCTACTTTTTACTTATAATATATTGTAAAAAAAATGTAAATTAAAAAACAAATCGAAAAATTCTTAAGTTCTTTTATTTTAAATCACATTAAAATTCGTCTTTTTCAAGATGTTTTATGATTTTATAAAATCCTGGAAAAGATATATCTATTATTTTTGGATTATTTATTTCAATACCTTCTTTACTCAAAAGTCCAGCTATTGAAAACATCATTGTTATTCTATGATCATTATACGTTTTTATTTTCCCACCAATTATTTTCTGTTTTCCCTCTATTTCAAATCCATCTTCTAATTCTTTAATCTTAATCCCTATTCTTTCCATATTATTTACCACAGCTTTTATTCTATCACTTTCCTTTACTCTTAATTCTTTAGCATTTCTTAAAATAGTTTTCCCTTTAGCTTGTGTAGCTACCAATGCTAACAATGGTAATTCATCTATTGCATTAGGTATTAACTCTTTAGGTACATTTATTCCTTCTAACTCATTTGATGTTTCAATAACTATTTTACCTATTGGTTCTGGATATTTTTCTGTTACTTCATAATATATATTTGCATTCATTTTTTTCAATATTTTTAAAAAACCTATTCTTGTGGGATTTAAATTTACATTATATATTTCAACTTTAGCATTTTTATGCAATATCCCCAGTGCAATAAAAAAAGCAGCTGAAGAGAAATCGCCTGGTATATTAAATTTATCAATAGGTTTTAATTCTGATTTTTTTATTTTTATAAATTCATTATTCACTTCAATTTTTGCATTCATATATTTTAATATTCTCTCTGTATGATCTCTCGAACCTTTATCTCCTCTAACAATAGTTTCTCCTTTAGCATTTAATCCTGCAAGAATTATAGAAGACTTTAATTGAGCACTTGGTATAGGCATTGTATACTCAATACCTTTTAAATTTCCACCTTTAATGATTAATGGCATTTCACCATTTCTTGATTTTATTTCTGCTCCCATTAAATTCAATGGTTCAATTATTCTTTTCATCGGTCTTTTTGATAGCGATTTATCTCCATATAATATAAATAGTCCGTTTTTAGAGGATAAAACGCCACTCATTAAACGTGCTGTTGTTCCAGAATTTCCACAGTATAAAGGTTGTGTTGGTGTGGTTATTTTATTTGGAATAATAATTAATTTATTAAAATCACCTTTAAATTTAATACCAATTTTTTTTAAAATATTATAGGTTCTTTTTACATCTTTTGAGTTTAAAATATTATATACAACACTTTTTTCATTTGCTAATGATGATAAAATTAAAATTCTATGGGATATTGATTTATCTGGAGGAACATTTATTTTTGCTCTTATTTTTTTTATTGGCATTATTTTCATATTAGTTCAACTCCAAAACATTTTGATATATTACGTATTTCATCAATAATTTTCTTAAACTTTCCAAAATTTAAACTTTGTTTTCCATCTGACAGAGCTTTTTCAGGTTTTGGATGTATTTCAACCATTATCCCATGTGCTCCAACTGCCAAAGATGCTTTTATTAAATCAGGAATAATATCACTTCTCCCCGCCGCATGGCTTGGATCTATAATTATTGGTAAATGTGTTTCTTTTTTTAAAACGGGTATTGCAGAAATATCCAATGTATTTCTTGTTTTAGTTTCAAAAGTTCTTATTCCTCTTTCACATAATATAATATTTTTATTCCCCTCAAACACTATATATTCTGCAGAATATAAAAATTCTTCTATTGTCATCATAAATCCTCTTTTTAATAATACAGGTTTATTTAATTTACCTGCCTTTTTCAACAGTCCAAAATTTTGAGCATTTCTAGAACCAATTTGAATTATATCTGCACATTCATTCACCATTTTTAAGCTATCTTCATCCAAAGCCTCTGTAATTACTTTCAAATTATATTTTTCTGCTGCTAATTTCAAATATTCAAGTCCTTTTTTACCTAAACCCTGAAAAGAATATGGAGAAGTGCGTGGTTTGAAAACTCCTCCACGCATTATTTTTATATTTAATTCTGAAAGAAAATGTGCTGTTTCCTCTATTATTTCTTTATTTTCAACTGAGCAAGGTCCTGCTATTATCGTGAAATAACCTTGCCCTATTTTTACATTTCCTAAATCAATAATTGTATTTCCATTTATTGATTTTCTATTCACTAATTTCAAATTCATTTTCTCCTCCAATAAAAAACTATTTTTTAAAAACCATTACACCTAAAAACATCTTACAAACTATTATAGCATCGATTTTTAAAAATTTATAGTAATTTTTTATTAAAAAAGCTTGTGCTTTTGCACAAGCTTTTTTTTAACCTTCAAAAATTACCCATGAATATTCATAAGGTTTCAATTTGATTTTTGAGATTTTTTCTTTACTAAATAACTCAAAACCTTCGCTTTTCAATTCAATACTCTTATTTTCCTCAGATAAATTATGAAATGCCCATAACATTCTACTCTTTAATCTCTTTTTTACTACAAAAATAGATTTATCCTTTACAGGCACAACTTCACCCTTTTGCTCAAAAAATTCTATGTTTTCTTTTCTAATTTTCAACATATTTTTTACTGTATTAAATACTATATATTCTTTTGAACTTTTGTTTTTTAAATTTTTTTCAATTTCATCCCAATTAATAGGACCTCTATTTAAAAATCTCGAATCTTTAAAACCTGTCTTTTCAATCATTTTATTGTAAAAATCATAATCATTTTCTAAAGCTATTTCATCTCCATAATAAATAATAGGAGAACCTTCTGTGGTAAACAATAGAGAAAATGACAGTAAAACTTTTCTAATATCTTTATCTAATAATTCATATAATCTTCCTGAAATCCCTTCGCCTTCTCTAAACGTCCAAAGCCTATTTTTTAAATAATATTTATTCATCTTTTCTCTTTCTTCTTTTGTTACAAATTCAAGAGTTAACTCATCGTGACACCTTAAGAACGTAAACCATCTGCAACTTTCAGGAATATTTGGCGTGTTTTCTACCTTTAAAGCTTCAAAAACATACATATAATTTTTCTCAGCTAACGTGAGAAAAAACTTCGGCATTAATGGAAAATGATATCCTGCATGACATTCATCCCCATTGCCAAAATATTCTACTACATCCCTTGGTTTCAAATTAGCCTCTGCAACTAATATTGTACCTTTTTCCAAATAATCTAATGAATTTCTAAAAATTTTTAATATTGCATGTGTTTGAGGTAAATTTTCACAATTTGATCCTTCTTCTTTCCATAAAAATGGGGCTGCATCCATTCTAAAACCGTCTATTCCCATTTTTTTCCAAAATACCAATATTTTTATCATTTCAATTAGTACTTGTGGATTTTTATAGTTTAAATCCGGTTGAAAAGGATAAAATCTGTGAAAATAATAGTCCTTTGTTTCTTCATTATATTCCCAATTACTGTTAACCATTCCTTTAAACAATAATCTTGCTTCTTTATACTTCTCAGTATTTTCATTCCAGATATAATAATCTCTATATGGAGAATCCTTTGAACTCTTAGCTGATTTAAACCACGGATGCTCATTTGAAGTGTGATTAATAGCTATATCAAATATTACCCTTATTCCATTTTCATGTGCTTTATCAAGAAACAATTTGAAATCTTCATTATTTCCAAGATCTTTTCTAATTTTATAATAATCTCTGATATCAAATCCTTGATCCATTAGAGGCGAATCCAAAACTGGTAATAACCAGATTGTGTTTATACCTAAATCCGACAAATAATCAATTTTATCAGTTAATCCTTTAAAATTCCCTGCGTATAAATCCACATAAAGTGAATATATTACTGCCTTTTTATACCATTCAGAATCTAATTCTTTTTCGGAAAATTGCTGTTTTTCAGATTTCAAGTATTCAATTAATTCATTTAATTTATTTTCTGTGCTTTTAGGATAAACTTCAAACCATAATTCTTTTATTTGTTCTAACATAAAAACACCTCTATCTCGGAATTTCTATTTTTGAATAATCACCTATTACCAATTTTATTGATTTTGGTTTCGAATCTGAGCTTATAACTGTGGCATTTGCTCCAATTATACTTGAATCTAATCTTGTTTCTAAATGTGCTATTGTTGCTTTATCTAATATAATTGAATTTTCTAATTCTGCATTTTCTATAGTTACATTTTCTCCAATACTTGTATATGGACCTACATATGAATCAGAAATTAATACATTATCTCCTATAATTACAGGACCCCTAATAACACTATTTAATATTCTTGAATTTTTTCCTATTATTACATTTCCATGTATTGAAGAATTTTCATATACAATACCTTCATTTTTACTTTCTTTTAATTGTTCTAATATTTTTCTATTTGCTTCTATTAAATCTTCCGGTTTTCCAGTATCCTTCCACCATCCATATACAATATGTGCTCCAACATTTTTATTATTTTCTAATAACCATTGTATAGCATCCGTTATTTCCAATTCCCCTCTCCATGAAGGTTTTATATTTTTTATAGCCTCAAAAACAATTGGTTTAAAAATATAGACACCTATAATAGCTAAATTAGATGGTGGATCTTTTGGTTTTTCAACAACCCTTATAACTTTGTTGTCTTTTAATACAGCAATACCAAACCTGGATGGATCCTCCACTGGAGTTAATAATATAAATGAATCCATATCATTATTATCAAACTCTTTTATGAATTTTCCAAGATCTACTGTAACCAGATTATCTCCTAAATACATTAAGAATTCTTCATCTTTTAAAAATTCTTCTGAAATAGCTACAGCATGCGCTAAACCCTTTGGTTCCTCCTGAACTATATATGTTATATTTAATCCTAAACTTGAACCATCACCTAAAGTTGTTTCAAAATCAGATTTGTTATCAGGATTAACAACTATCCCAACATCATTAATTCCAGCTTTCTTTATCATTTCCAAACTATATACTATAGTTGGTTTGTTTGCTATTGGAATTAATGGTTTTGCATTTGTAAAAGTCAATGGTCTTAATCTTGTTCCTTTACCTGCACACAATATTAACGCTTTCACAACAACACCCCCTGTAAATTTTTTATTATATCTTTATAGATATATGGATTTGAATAAATATTTTTTTTGTTAAATATATTTGTCCTGTTACCATAATAATCAGTAATTATTCCCCCGGCTTCTTTTACTATTATATAACCAGCTGCAACATCCCAGGGATTTCCTTTTACCGAAATAAATGCATCAAAATATCCTGTTCCAACATATGCAATTTGTAATGCAGCTGTTCCAAGTAATCTTATTCTCATTACCTTTGTCTCAAAGGCTTCAAAAAATTTAAACGTTTTTCCTCTTATGTTTCCCATTGAAATCATTGCATCTTCTAAACTTTTGGACCAATTAGGAATAATTTTTTCATCATTATACTTTATGCCTTTATTTTCTTCGGCTGTTATAATTTGATTTATTACTGGAGCATATATTATACCATATTTTGGTTCATCATTTTCAACATAAGCAGCGGATATACAAAACATTGGTAGCATTTTAGAAAAATTAACAGTTCCATCTATTGGATCTATTACCCAATATCCACTTGTTTTAGGTTTTTTATCTTTTCCGCTTTCTTCACCAAAAAAACCTATTTCAGGAAATTGCTTTGTTAATGCGTTATATAGATATTCTTGAACTCTTAAATCAAGAGAGGTTACTAAATCATGTTTTGATGATTTGCTTGATATTGTAAATTCTTTTTCTCTCCATTCAAGAAGTTTTTTTCCAACTTCAATTGTTTTTTCTTTCAAAAAATCAAATTCTTTCATTTTTCCACCCGCTTAGCTAAAATATTATTTAATCCTGTTTTTATACATACACCACATAATGTACATATATCCCATCGACAATCATCTGTTGTTTTTCCTTCTGTTGCTTTTTTCATCTCGTTATTTATAAAATCATCCTTTAATAAAATATCTATTATTTTCCATGGTAATTCATCAGTTTCTATTTTTTCAAGATATTTTTTAGTATCAATGCCTAATTCATTTATTTTTCTTGCCCATTTTCTGAAATCAAATTCTTCATCCCACTCATCAAATATTGCATTTTCCTCTAATGCTACTTTATATATTAATTCTGATATTTTTCTATCTCCTCTTGATAATAATGCTTCAATTAAACTAATGTACGGATCATGAATTTTCAGTTTCGCAAACTTTCTTATCTCATTTAATATTTTTATTTTTTCTTTTATCTCTTTTGGTTGATAAAATCGCTCTTTTTCAAAAGGTGTGTGCGGCTTTGGAATAAATATTGACACATTTACTGTTATATCCTTTATTTTTATTTCTTTTTTTATTTTTTTTGTTAATTCAACAATTGCTTTTACATCTTCTTCTGTTTCTGTTGGAAGACCTATCATAAAATATAATTTTATTCTTCTCCAGCCACTTTTTTTAGCATATTCTACAACATTCAAAATTTCTTCTTCAGATATATTTTTATTAATCACATCCCTTAACCTTTGAGATCCTGCTTCTGGGGCAAAGGTTAACCCCGTTTTTCTTGCTCCAGATATTTTGCTTCCGATTTCTATTCCAAATTTATCAACTCTACTTGAAGGAAGTGATATAGAAATTCTCTTTTCTTTAAGATGTGGTTCTAATTTATTCAATACCATTTCAAGGTCACTATAATCTAACGTGCTTAAAGATAATAAGGATAGTTCATTATAGCCTGTCTTTTCAAGCGTTTCTAAAGATAAGTTTATTATTTTTTCTGCTGTTCTTTCTCTTACCGGTCTATAATAAAACCCCGCATGGCAAAATCTACACCCTCTATTACATCCCCTCATTATCTCTACTATCGCTCTATTATGTATAGTTCTAATTTTAGGAACAATTTGTTCAGTTGGAAATGACGTATTATTGAGATCTCTAATTTTTCGTATTTTTATCCTTTTCTCATAATCAGGAACTACAAACCCTGATTCAGTCTCCTTTAATTTATAATATTTCGGCACATAAAAACCTTCTGTTTCATAAATTCTTTTTATTTTTTCTTCTCTGGTTATATCGCTAGATAATATTTCTATTAGATCATCTATCACCGCTTCACCGTCGCCATTATAAAAAGCATCGATAAAATCAGCAATGGGTTCTGGATTAGATGCACTAGGGCCACCTGCTATAATTATAGGATCATTTTCTGATCTATCTTTAGAATATATTGGTATATTTCCAAGTTTTAAAGCATGAATAATATTTGTATATGAAAGCTCATATTGAAGCGTTATTCCAATTAAATCCATTTCTTTTATCGGCGTATATGTTTCCAGAGTATATAACGGAATATTTGCATTTTTCATTTCTTCTATCATATCTTTCCAAGGTAAAAAAATTCTTTCCGCAAAGACATTTTCCTTTTGATAAAATGAATGTATTAATATTTGAAATCCTGTATGAGACATTCCAACTTCATATAAATCAGGAAACATCAATCCGATTCTTATTTTATTTTCCACTTTTTTTATTCTTAAATTATATTCTCCGCCTATATATCTTGCAGGTTTCCTAACTCGATGTAAAACTCCAGATGCAAATAACCACTTTCCTATATTCATATATTTCCTCCTAAAACCATTTTATGATTAAGTATATCATAATTGTTTTTAATATATGTAAAATTTAGAAAAAAACTTTTTGATTAATCTATGTTAAATATGATATAATAAATTGTAAACACAATCATAAATCAGGGGGTGTTAGGTATGAAAAAGTTGTTTTTGATTATTTCTATCATTTTAATTTCTCTATTTGTATTTTCAGAAGAAGTTATCACGTTAAATCTAATTGAAGCATTTTCAAGTCCGTGGAGAACACCTACATTAAACAAAATAATTGAAATGTTTGAAACATTAAATCCCGGAGTAAAAATAAATGTCATCTCACCACCTTATGAAACAGCTTATCAAAAAATAAATTTAATGGTTAGCACAGAACAACCACTTGATATTGTAGAAATTGGTGATTGGAATTTAAGCACTTTAGCTGCAATGGGAAAATTAGAAGATTTAACTCCTTATATAGATAATTGGTCAGAAAAAAATGATTTAATAGATGGGGTTTTAGAAGCTGCCAGCATATATAAAAATACACCTTATTTGTTGCCTCATGGAATATTTGTAAAAACGCTGTTTTATAGACCTGATATTTTATCTAAATACGGATTTAAAAATTACCCTAAAACAATGCAAGAAATGTACGATATGGCAAAAAAACTTACAGAATCTGGGAAAAATCAATATGGTTTTGACTTCAGAGGAAAAGGATACCCTACTGCATTTATAGATATTGTAGTAACTTCTTTCTTTGATGATATTGATCCAAATAATATGTATTTAACAAAGGATGGGAAATTAATTTTTGATGACCCTAGAGCTATTGAAGGATTAAACTTTTATGTTAGCTTATTTAAAGATACTGCTCCAAAAGATTCTGTTAATTGGGGATGGGATGAACAGGTAAACGCTTTTGTTTCTGGTATAACTCCGCTATTATTCCAGGATCCTGACACCACAGGTATGCTAAATGAAATGTTAAAACCTGGGCAATATAAAACTGCACCACTACCTTTGGGGTTAAGTGGAAAAGCTTATCCAACATTTGGTTTTGTTGGTTGGGGAATACCAACATACTCCAAACACAAAGATTTAGCATGGAAATTTATAAAATTTGTTAGTTCTTCAGAAATTAACGGATATTGGAGCAAGAGTTATGGTGCTTTACCTATTTTAAAGTCCGTCTATAAATACGACTCGTATTTTAGTTCTAATATTTTCGAAGGATGGACAGAAATGTTTAAAGATCCTGAGCATTATCAATTCACACAATATCCATTAGATAATGAAAATTGGGGAAAATGGAATGAATTCCAGGAAAAAACAATGCAACAGGTATTATTGGGAAAACTTTCTGTTGTTAGATGTTTAAAACAATGGTCAGACTTCTGGAAAGATGCTGGTATTAAATAGGTGATTAAATGAAACAAAGAAAATTTATTATACTTATGCTATTGCCAACAATTCTTTTAATTTCATTTATTATTTTATACCCCACGATAAGTGGGGTTTTGCTTTCTTTCAAAAATTATTCTATTTTTAATTTCGGAAAAATCAAATGGGTAGGATTTGAAAATTATAAAGAAATCTTTTCTGATATTTTTTATATTGATATTGTCTGGAATACAATAAAATGGATCTTCTTTTCTGTATTTTTTCAATTAATCTTTGGTTTTATTCTGGCATTATTAATGAAAGAACCGTTTAAAGGAAGAGGATTATATGCAGGGTTTGTTTTTTATCCATGGGCTATTTCTGGTTTTGCTATAGGACTAATATGGTCATGGCTGCTTAATGGACAATTTGGAGTAATAAACGATATATTATTGCAAATAGGCTTTATTAAAGAAGGTTTTAACTTTTTATCTGATCCATCTTTAGCTATGTTTTCAGTTATATTGGTAAATGTATGGTATGGCATACCATTTTTCGCTATTATGATTTTAGCTGCATTGCAATCAATACCAGATTCATTGTATGAAGCGGCTGAAATTGACGGCGCAGGATATTTTACAAAACTTTTTAAAATAACTATTCCATATATTAAACCTACATTAATAAATACTATTTTATTAAGAATAATATGGGTTATGAATTTCCCGGATGTTATATATGGTATGACTCGAGGTGGACCTGCTGGAAGTACAGAAATATTGTCAGTAAAAATGATTAATACTGTATTTTATGAATCAAATTATAGTAAAGCTGCTGCCCATGGTGTAATCATAGTTACTGTTCTTGTATTATATACTATTATGTATTTAAAATTGACTTCTAAAAAGGAGTTTTCATTATGAAGAAAAAAACAATATGGCAAATTGTACGATTTATATTATTAGCATTATTCTTATTATTTGCTATATTTCCTCTTTACTGGATTATATTAACTTCATTTAAACCTGTATATGAATTATACACCTTTCCAATAAAATATTGGACAAATCATCCAAGTTTGTATGGTTATAAAAAGTTATTTGAATTTGTTAATTTCAAACAATATTTTGCTAATAGTATTTTTGTTTCCTTTATTGCAGCTTTTATTTCAACAATTTTTGCAATGTTAAGTGGATATATATTATCTCGAAAAGAGTTTAAATGGAGATATATTGTTATTTTATATCTTTTTTTCTCACAAATGATACCGTCATACCTAATTATGGTTCCACAATACATTATGTTCTCAAAATTCAATTTGATTAATAAATTAATTAGTATAATAATAGTATATAGCGGTTTTGGTGCAGCATTTAGCACAATTATGGCTAAAGGTTTTTTTGATAGAATTCCAAAGAGTATAGAAGAAGCAGCTTTAATTGACGGATGTAATGAAATACAATCATTATTTAAAATTACTGTTCCATTAATGCTTCCTGGATTATCTGCAATTTTAAGCTTTTCATTCGTTAATAACTGGAATGAACTATTTACAGCCGTTATGTTTTTAAACACTGCAGATAAATATACTGTTCCTGTAGGTTTATATTCAATTGTATCTAAAGCTGGAATTCAATGGAATGTGTTATCTGCAGGCATAGTTATAGCTCTTTTGCCAACTATAATTGTTTTTTCCATTGCACAAAAATATATTATATCCGGTTTAACTCAAGGAAGTTTAAAGGATTAAAAACAAATCCCGGTAAAAACCGGGATTTGTTTATTATCAAGGTATAAATTTCACAATTTTTTTATAATCTATCTCTTATAATTTCTTTTTTATTACGTGCTATATTGCAACCTATATAAATCATAATAAATCCCTCTTTTATTCATTAATTCATTATGAGAACCCTCTTCAACTACTTTTCCTTTATGAACAACTAATATTTTTCTTGCTGTTTTTATTGTGGAAAGTCTATGAGCTATTGATAATATTGTTACTTTACCTATTAAATTTTCCATTGCTTTTTGAATTAAATACTCTGTTTCCACATCTATATTTGCCGTTGCTTCATCTAAAATTATTATTTTAGATTTAAAAACTACTGCTCTTGCTAATGCTATTAATTGTCTTTCACCTGCTGATAATGTACTTCCTCTTTCTAAAATTTTTGTATAATATTTATCTGGAAATTTTTCAATCATTTCGTGAGCATGAACCTGTTTTGCAGCTTCAATTACTTCTTCTTCGCTTACACTCTCATCAAACATTCTAATATTATCTAATATTGTCCCTGTGAATAGAAAAACATCTTGCGGAACTACGGCAATTTGTCTTCTTAATGCATGCAAATCATAGTCATTCAAATCTTTTTCATCTATATATATATTACCCATTTGTGGTCTATATAATCCATTTATCAATTTTATTATAGTGGTTTTTCCAGAACCCGTTTCACCTACTATGGCTATATTGTCTTTCGCTTCAACTTTAAAGGATACGTTTTTTAATATATAATTCTCTTTTTCATATGCAAACGACACATTTTTAAATTTTATACTCCCCATTTTTATCTCTTTATATTTCCCTTTACCAAAATCTTCTTGCTCTAATTCTTTTAGTCTGAATATTTTTTCTGCTGATGCAAATGCATTCTGTAATATATCATATTTTTCAGCTATATCAAACAATGGTCTAAAAAACATATCTATATATGATGTAAAAGCAACTAATACACCAAATGATACAATATTTTGTTTAAATAATTTTGCTCCAAACCAGAATAATAATGATAAGGTAATATAATACATAACATTCATCATAGGTCTGAACAATCCATTTAATATAATTTGTTGCATTCTAGATTTGTACAATTTATGACTTAAATCATAAAATTCTTGCCTTTTTCTGTCCTCCTGATTAAAGGATTTAGTAACATTAGCACCTGCTATATTTTCTGCTAAAAAAGCATTTGTTGCAGAAATTCTGGTTCTAGTTTTAGAATAAATCTTTTTATCTATAATGCCAAATACCCATGTGGCGGCAATAATTATAGGAAACATTATTATTACATACGTGGTTAGTTTTATATTCATTTTAAACATTACAATAATTACTCCAATTATTATTGCCACATCTTTTGTTAAACTAGTTAAAACATCTGTAAAAAATTGAGAAAGATTTTGTGTATCATTTACTGTTCTTGTTGTAATTTTACCAGTAGGATTTTTAGTGAAAAAATCCAAGGGAACAGAAAGGATATGAGAATACAATTCATCTCTTATATCATAAATTACTTTTTGCCCCATTAAATTAGAAAAAATAACTTGTCCATAGTTAAACAACAATTGACCCAAAAAAAGAGAAACTATTATTAATGTATATTTCATAATATCATCTAAAGCTTTATTTTTTATATTATTTACAAACTCTCCGCTCACAGGAATTTCTTCTTTTCCATTTGACATATAATACTTTTCATTTACTTGTTTTAAGGTATAATCTCCTGTTGGTGATGATTTAAAATTATTATCTATTTTTTCAAATTTGTATGCGGAATTTATAACATTGTCTATTACATATCTCATAACGCTTGGTATAGTTAAATCTACAATTGTTGATAAAAATAAAAATAAAAAAGATAATATCAATATAATATAATATTTTTTCATATATGTCCATAGCATTTTAAATATTTTTATGTTGGATATACCTCGTTGATTTTCTTCTTTTAATATATCTGTATGAGCTGTCCGCATATTATTCCTCCTCTAATTTTTCTTCAATTAACTGTTTCATATACATACTATAATATGCACCTTCTAATGCTAATAATTCATTATGATTTCCTTGTTCTATTATTTCACCATTTTCAAAAACATAAATTTTATCAGCATTTCTAACAGCTTTTAATCTGTGTGATATAACAATCATTGTTTTATTAACTGTATTATTTCTAAGATTAGTTATTATTGCTTCTTCTGTTTCAGTATCAACAGCAGAAAGACAATCATCCAAGATAATAAACGGAGCATTTTTAGCTAAAGCCCTGGCTATTGAAACCCTTTGTTTTTGACCACCAGAAAGCGTAACTCCTCTTTCACCTACTAATGTTTTATATTTTTCTGGTAAATCTATTATATCCTCATGAACATTTGCTATTTTTGCATATTTTGGAGCTTTTTTAACTTCTTTCGGATGGGCAAAACTTATATTATCTTCTATTGGCATTGAAAATAAAAAAGATTCCTGTGGAACATATGCAATGTTATCTCTAATAATCTTAGAATGTATCTTATTTATATCTATTCCATCTATAAATATTGTATTATCTTCAACTGGATAAAATTTCAATAATAATTTTGGAAGAGTCGATTTACCTGAACCTATTTTACCTACAAATGCTACCATCTCTCCTGGTTTTATTTCCATATTAATATTTTTTAAAGCATATTTTTCTGAACCAGAATATTTAAAATTAAGATTATTTATTTTTATATGACCTTTAAATTTATAACTTCTATCTATATTTTCTGGTTCTATAACTGATGATTTTGATTTCATTATTTCCATTAATCTTTGATAAGAAGCCTTCCCCCTTTGGAGAACATTTACTACCCAACCTACAGCCATCATAGGCCACACAAGCATACCTATATATGAGTAGAACATTACTAATTGCCCAAATGTAATTTCATTATTTATTACCATTTTCCCGCCAAAATATATTGCTAAAACCCCTGATAATGAGGCTAAGAATTGTATTAGCGGAAACATTAAACCCCATGTTTTAATTAATTTCATTTGTGCATCATAATATTTCATAGATCTATCATTAAATCTTTTTTTCATTGTATTTTCTAATGAAAACACCTTAACCACATGTATACCAGCATAACTTTCTTCGGTATGATCTGAAAGATCTGATATAGTTTTTTGTAAATTTTTAAATAATTTCCTTATTGTCCTTCCAAAAAACAACGTTATTAATCCTATTATCGGCAAAGGTGTCAAAGATAATAGCGTTAACTTAGGATTAACAAAATTTATCATTGCTATTATCGTTATAGTAGACATAAATACAGTATCTATAATCATTACTATCGATGGCCCCATAGCCATTCTTACTGCATTTAGATCTTCCGTAAACCTGGTCATTAAGTCACCAGTTCTCCATTTATCATAAAAATCATATGATTGGTCTAAAATATGTGAAAACATAATATTTGCTGTTTTAAATTCAAATAATCTGGATGTGCCAAAAATAAAAAAACGCCATATAAATCGCCCAATCATTATTGATATTGCTAATATCAATATTGAATAAATAGATAACTTTATTACTTCAAAATCTTTAATAAGTTTTAGATCATCCATTATATCCCCAATTCTTTTAGGAATAAAAATTTGCATATAATCGATAACCAATAAAAAGGTTATTCCTATTAAATACCTCCACCAATTTTTTTTAAAAAATTCTTTTATAATATTAACACCCCCGATCTTCGTTTGCATCACTAACAATTCTAACATTTTTAAGGAAAAAAATCAACATATAAAGAATTATTAAATGAAATAACTTTAAGGAGGAAAACTTCAATGTTAGAAGTAATTGAAAATAAAGTTTTAGTATTTTGGTTTGAAAACTTTGCAAGTAACGTTACTGCTGTAGAATTAAACGAGGAAGTCATTCTAATTGATTCATCTTTATATCCTGAAAAATTTAAAAAAGTTATAGACCTTGTTCAATTAAGAACTAAAAAAACTGTAAAAAAAGTTTTTTTAACTCATCATCATCCTGATCATTCATTTGGGGCTATATTTCATGGAGAAATTGAAATTATTTTATCTGAAAAAACTTTGGTAAAATTATTTGAATACGATGATATTTTATTAAAAAAAATATCAGATGAATCAGGATTTGAATTTTCAAATATACAAAAAAAATTAGCTAAATGTAAATTCAACGTATTTAGAAATGATAATTTAAATACATCTTCGAAAACTATAATTAGCGGAATTTCTTTAGGTGGTCATACAGAAGATTCCACTATATATAAAATTTATCCAGAAAACATCTTAGTTTCTGGGGATATTATTGTTTCTGGTGTTCATTCGGAATTAAATGAAGCTAATATTGATAATTGGATAAAGATTTTAGAAGAACTAAAAAAACAGGATATAAAAACAATAATACCAGGTCATGGAAAACCCGGCAATATAAAACTTATTGACAATCAATTAAAATATCTTAAAACTTTTAAAGAAAAAGGGAAAGATTTATTATTGAAAAATTTTGATACATATAAATATCCTGAATTACTTTTGAATTTCTAATAAATTCTTCTTTATGAAATCTGTATTATAGGGTATAATATTAACCTTTACATCAACTCTTTTTTTGTTATTTGAGTTGAAAAATTCTATTTTTTCTAAAAAATATACACTCATTTGCTCTTTTAGATATATTTTCATTTGAGTATAATCTACTCCTAAAAATTTTAATGCATTTTTTGATTTAGGATAAAAATAGAAGATTTTATAGTTTTTATCCTTTATTTCTTTAATAAAAAATTTATCTTGGGAATATGTAACTGATAAAATACGAATAAAATTTCTAAATATTTCAAGATTATCCTTTATCCCATTATAACTATCAACATCTTTATTTAAATCTGTTAAAAATATATCTTCATGTAAATTATAATAATAATCAATTCCAGATAAAATTTTTGGTTCATTTATTTTAAAATAAAAATATTTAAAATTATCAACATATATATCCATTAAAATAGAGGTGGGGGATGCATCCACCTCAAATTTTATATTTAATTCTATTTTAAATTCTCCTAATTTTGAATATTTTGAAAACACACCAATTAAATCATTAGAATATATTATATTCACTAAAAATATTAATATTATTAAAAAAGATATATTATTTTTTGTCATTTTAATGCTCTCAACCTTTCTTCTAATGAAACTATTTCAGTAATTCGAACACCAAAATTTTCATCTATAACAACAACTTCTCCACGAGCTATTAGCCTACCATTTACATATATATCGACAGGTTCTCCTGCTAACTTATCTAATTGTATCATAGAGCCTTGGTGGAAATTCAATATATCCCTTAACGAATATTTCCTTCTTCCAAGTTCAACAGATACATTTAAAGGAACATCAAATAAAAGTTGAAGTTTTTCAAGATCTATATTTTCCGTGGGTTCTATAGGTTTTCCAGAAATAGAATTAAAATTTTTTGGCTGTACATTAACCTGTTGTTCTGGTGGGATATATCCCATTGGTTGCTGTGTTGGCACTTGTTGTGGATATCCCATCGGTTGTTGTGTCGGCATTTGTTGTTGTGGGTATCCCATCGGTTGTTGTGTCGGCATTTGTTGTTGTGGGTACCCCATCGGTTGTTGTGTCGGCATTTGTTGTTGTGAAGGTGTTTCTTTCTTTTCCATATCAACATTTTGAGAAGCTAATACTTTATTTTTTATATCATTAGCTATATCAATTGGAACGAACTGCCACATTTCTCCTTCTTTTAACCCTTGAATTTTTAACATAAATTTAATACCTATTATTGTTTCAGAAGCTCCTTCTAATTCTGGCGGAAATAAGACATTAGGATCATCAAAATCCAATACTTGAACTTCTGGAGGTGTAATATCAACTTTTGCATTTAAAAATTCAGACAAAGATGTTGCAGAAGCTCCCATCATTTGATTAATCGCTTCTGCCAATGCACTTATTGAAATTTCATCAAATGTTTCTGGAACGTTTTCACCAGTTCCTCCCATCATAAGATCTGCTATAATAGATGATATATTAGCAGGAAATAAGAAAAAATTTGTCCCTTTTAATCCTTCTTTATAATTTATAGAAATTATAACATATTTTCCAGAAAATTGATTTTTTATTTCCGACTTTAATAATGTAATTGGGGTAGGGCTTGAAATATCAACCTTTCTTTTTAATAAGGTTGATAAAGTAGTTGCACCTGCACCCATAGCTATATTGCCAACTTCACCTACTAAATCTAATATTACCGGATCAACTGTAGTTGCACCAGAGCTCTGTGGTGATGATATTGTTTTATTATTTTCTTGTTTTGCTTCATCTTGATTTAATCCTTGAAGCAAAGCGTCTAACTCTTCTTGAGATAAGAATTCATCTGACATGCGATACACCTCCAGTGAAGACAATGTCTTCCATGCTTTTTATTTTATACGTTTTTTCATTGAAGACTTTCTAAATATCTTTCAACTAAAACCTTTTCTAACAATTCAGGATCTTCTTTTTCAATTTTAATAGCGTAATGACCTTTATGAACACCTGGAGTACCTTTAAAAACAGGTGTGTCTTGAACGGTTACATTTATCGGCTCATCATTAAATGAGTTCAAACGCAACACATCTCCGACATCTATATTGACTAAATCACCTAATTGAATTGTAGTCTCGCCTAATATTGCTTTCACTTCTGCTTTTGTCATTAATACTGAATTTTTTAATTTTTCAATCTGTTTTTGCGTGGTTTTTCTATCAGGTGACCACAATCTGGTGGTCAATTTTTCATTAATCGGTTCTAAAAGAGAAGATGGCCAACAAACATTAATAAAGCCCTGTATATCTCTAAAGTTAATAGATAATGTAATTAAAACTGTCATTTCATTTGGTGCCGCAATTTGAACAAATTGCGGATTAAATTCTGTTTTTTCAAGTATTGTATCAAATGGAACTATTGTTGCCCATGCTTTACTTAAAGCTTTAATTAAAGATAATCCTTCTTTCCTTAATATTGCTAATTCTAATTCAGTGGGTGTTCTTAATGTTTCAAGAGGAATACCTGGCCCGCCTAATAATTTATCGACTAAAACATATCCTATATCCAATCCCATTTGAAATACCGCACTTCCAGGTAATATATCAGTAGAAAAAACAGATATAAATGTCGGACTTGTCAAAGATTGTTGAAATTCACTAAATGTTATTTGATCAACACTTGCAAAAGTTACATTTACATATGATCTTGCACGTGAAGATAAATATGTGGATACATCCCTTGCATAATTTTCATGAATAAGTTGTAAAGTTCTCAATTGTTCTTTTGAGAACTTCATAGGCCTTCGGAAATTATATTCCCTAACATTGGCCATAATATCTTCTTCTTCACTTACATTGGAAACAGCTAACGACCCTGCCTCCATAGCATGCAATAACGCATCTATTTCCTCTTGTGACAATGTTTCATTTTCTGGAGGCATATATCTTCACCACCTTTTTAATAAGCAGATGTAATAACAACAATATCTATTATAACTTGAATTACACCAAATTTTTCTTTTTCTCCTACAAACCCTGTAATTTCATTAATAGCATTTTTTATTTGATTTTTTAATATTTCTCTTCCCTCAACAGTGGTTAAATCTTCACGTGTTTTTGTAATAAATATTAACCCTATAGCTTCTAATATTTCAACATTATATTCAGCAATAGCTGCTCGACAATCATCACTACCTACTTTCACCTGTAAAGCATTTACTATAGCAATTTCATTTCCACCTTTAAGCATAAATTGTCTTTGATGACCTTCTCTAATGATTTCAGCTAAACCTATTTGCGGAGCTTGTTGTACTCCTTGTGCTTGTTGCTGTGCTTGTTGTTGTGCTTGTTGAACTATATTTTTTCCTAATATGTTTATCAAAAAAAATGCTCCTCCAACTGATAAAACAACTGATACAACAATAGCAATTATTAATAGCAATAAAATATTCGGACCTTTTTTACCTTCTTCCTGACCTTCCTGAATTTCTTCATCAGCCATTAAATTTCACCTCACTATCTTAACCGCTGCCTTAATATTAATAGATCAATCCTTCTATATCTATTTCTTAATGTTTCTAATTCATTTTTATACTTATCATCTAATTTTTTTTCTTCTAACTTCATATTAGAAATATTTATTTTCCCCTGTTCAAAATCTTCTTTTAACTTTAGTTTCTGAGCTTCTATATTAGACTTTAGATTGTCTATATCTTTTTTTATTTCTTTATCTCCCACTGCTATAGGAAAGAATCTCCCTGCATTATAATAATATTCCGGATCAAATTTTCCTTCTTTTACTTCGGCCAATCTTTCCAATATTCTTTTTTGTTTCATTTCATCAGCATAAAACTTCGCAACACTTGCTGCTCTTGCCGCTCCTAAATGCCAATTCGAAGGATAAATAGATGTGTTTGAAGGTGGTCTATCATCGGTAAATCCATATATTTCAATAGCATTATTCGAGTGTTCTATTAATATTATACCCAATTTATATAACAATTCTTTTGCATCCGCCGTTAAACGTGCACTTCCAGGTTCAAAAAAAGCCATATCCTGCATTTTAATTATAGTACCTTTATCATTTTCTTCTATTGTGATTCTTCCTTTATACTTTGGATTATCTTGAAGTCTAAAAAGTTCAACCCTTATCCCTGGATTAGATGTTATTAAACTCTCCTCAGACAAACTTCTACCACCAGTTAATACACTAGGTGGAGTTCCACTAAATGGACTTCTAAAACTTATAGCAGCTTGTTGGAATTTACCAGGCGATATTGACGACATAGAAAACAACATAACAAAAAATGTCATCAATAATGAATTTAAATCGCTAAATGTTGCAAGCCATGCAGCTGGTGGTGGTGGTCCTTCATCTTTTTTACATTTATTAGCCATTCAAATCACCCTTCTTTTTCGGACTCATATTTTTGCTTATCTGCTGGAGATAAAAATGCTTTTAACTTTTCTTCCATAAGCCTTGGATTTTCTCCTGAAACTATTGAAAGTATTCCTTCGGTTATCATTCTTAACATATTTACCTGCAACTTAGTTCTTCTCCCAATTTTTTCCGCAATCGGTATAGTAAAAATATTTGCAACAAAAGCTCCATATAATGTAGTTATAAGAGCTATAGCCATTTTAGGACCAATAGTTGTAGGATCATTCAATGTTTTTAACATCAAAATCAATCCAATTAATGTACCTATCATACCATATGCAGGTGCCAACGATCCCCATGTATTTAAAACACCCGACCATTTCCCTTCTTCTTCTTCAAATAACTCCATTTTTATTTCAAGTATTTTTCTAATTTCTTCCGGATCAGTTCCATCTACTGCTGCTCTTAATCCATCTTTCATAAATTCATTATCTAAATTTTCAAGATCTGCTTCTAATGATATCAATCCTTCTCTACGTGCTTTTTCTGCAAATGAATATAATGTTTTTAAGGTTTCTACTGTATCAATTGTAGGTTCTTGAATCCCTTTCATTATTGCAGAAAAAAACTTAAATGATACATCTTTTGGATTTGCAATAAACATACCGCCAATTGATCCGACAACAGTTATAAAAAATGATGGTATATCTACTAATGATCCAATATCAGAAATAGCTCCTAATACTATCGCTGCCATTGCTAATCCAAGACCAGCTAACGTCGAAATATCCATCTAATCACCTCTTCGAAAATCAACAGAAAATATTTTACTTTTAAATTCTATTATTTCTTCAATTACTTTTTCGACTTTTTCTTTTACAATATATATATGCCCGTTATTTAAAATAATTGTTGTATCAGGTCTTTCTTCCATTTTTTCAATCATATCTGGATTTATGTAAAATTCTTTACCACCCAAATTAGTTACTTTTATCAAATAACACACCTCCGGTGATTATATTACAAAATAATCATTTTTCTCTAATGTGAATTAATTTGAAATCTATAAATTATTATCTTTTGAGATTTACAAGTTCTGTTAATATTTGATCTGATGTTGTAATCACTCTTGCTGCAGCTTGGAATCCTCTTTGAGCCGTAATCATTTTTGTGAATTCCTCTGATAAATCAACATTTGACATTTCTAACGCTCCTGATACTAATGTTCCCGCACCTTCTTCTCCGAATGATCCTATTTTAGCAATACCACTATTCTCACTTTGAGTAAATAATGAATTTCCCATATCAATTAACCCACCAGGGTTAGTAAATTTTGCTACTGCAACTTGAGCTATTAAATCAGATTTTCCATTTGAAAATATTCCTAAAACTTCGCCTAAATCATTTATTGTAAAGTTTTGCAATACACCTTTTGCATTTCCATCTTGATCAGCAATATTAACTGAATTTGGAGCCGCAAATTGTGTTAAATCATACATATTCAAATTCACTTTTACAGGTCCTGCAGCAGCAACAGATGCTGGAGCTACTCTTTCATTAGGTGATGCGCCTGTGCTTGCCGGATCAAACCAGAAACCTATTGAACCATTATTATTATCTGAAGTATTATAATCAACATATCCAACAGAATCCAATCTCCATCTTGAGGTTAAATATTGACCTTTACCATCAAATGCTATTACACCCTCCGCAGGATCTGATGTTGTTGTACCATCTTCTGTTATTTTATATAATGGTTGTCCATCAACTGTTTCTGCCTTCCAATACCATGTATTATCAGAAATTTTTGAATATTTTATATTTATATCATAATCATTTCCAAGTGAATCGTAAACCTTCGTAGATATCACAACATTCGGGTTTTCATACTCAGCTATTTTATAATTTTGCGAATTTTCTGTATCAATTAATCTCAACTCTCCTGAAACAGGTGTTTGAATTATTTTTTTTGCTGCAATATATCTAACCGTTCCTGCTTCTGTTGTTTCTCCACTTGCATTTGTAGTCGTATCCACAAACGTATCTGTGGCATTTGCTTCAATAACAGAAAGTCCAGAAATTGTATATTTTCCATCTGCTGATTTCCAACCACTCTCCATTTTAGAATTAAATTCTTCAACTGTATCAGCAGATGCATTATCACCATCAGCATCTGTAAACGTTACAGTTTTTAATGTTCCGCTTTCTTCTACTTTTAGAGTTATTGTAACATTGCCAGTTGCATCTACACTAAATGATATATCTCGCGGATCATAAAACACTTCATTGTTTTGGCTATCTTTTAAAGATATACCTCCTAAAAACTTTACATTTCTTTGATTGGTTCCATCTGTTAATTGCAATCTATTATCTTCATCTTGATATTTTGGGATTAATTCTCCTTTTGTATCTGTCATATATATTCCATCAAGACCCCATTCTGTTTTATCATCAGAACTTGTTTGATAAAGTTCTACAGATAATGCATTTGCCTGGCCAACTGGCAATAACGCTACAGATTCCGAAACTCCTGAATCTAGAATTAAATTTTTCAGTGTAACTTCATTTCCTCCAGCATCTGTTAATGTAACGCCTTGCGCAAATAATCTATTTAAATCATAAAATGTACCATCTGTTGTAATTGTACCTGTATATGTAGTACCAGCATTATCAGAAACCTGTATTGTTACCTGATTTGGATTTGTTGCGTCTCTATATATTAAAATATCTGGTCTACTATCACCCGGAGTTGCCGCAGAATCTTGAGACGCCAAAGTAACAGGCGCTCCATTACTATCAGAAATAGAAATATCCCCATATGCTCGTAATGGCCAATCAATCCCATTTTTACCTAAATCTATTCTTGAACCTGCAGGAAATGATGAATTAAAATCATTTGTTGCATTTGCTCTAACAACATGACCTGGATAATTAGACCATCTTAGGACATTTCCAACTTCATCAAGCTCGACTTCTCCGTAATTACTTCCACCAAGCAACTCATAGTTTTTGTTTGGATCCACCGGTTCTGCATGCCATCTGTATACAATTCTATCCTTATATTGTTCGGACATTATTCTTTCAAATGTAAATTTAACCGGAACAACATCTCCAGATGATGATTTTATTGTCATTGTTGTTTCCTTTATTCCAACATCAGAATTTAAATTATCTGACAAATTTAAGAATGTCGTTTCTCTTGCTTCCATAACTAAATTTGGAGAAATTGTTATATCTTGTATTGGTTCATTAGAATCTATATATCTTTTTCCAGTATCTGTGACCTTCGCATTCCATCCTTGCAATTTCATTCCACTTGAAGGATTTACAAAATGACCTTCTGAATCCAATGTGAAATTACCAGCTCTTGAAAAATATTTTGAGAGTCCATCTGATAAAACAAAAAAACCTTCTCCTTTTATTGCCATATCTGTTTTATTACCTGTATTTTGAAGTGAACCTTGTGTCATTATTTTATCTATAGATGCTATTTTAGAACCAAGGCCAACTTGTATTGCATTAACTCCACCAAATTGCCCACTTGCTCCTCTACTCTCTGATAATGTTTGAGATAATGTATTTTGAAATGTAACTCTGGAGGTTTTATATCCTACGGTATTTACATTTGAAATGTTATTACCTATTACGTCTAATTGTGTTTGGAAATTTTTCAAACCACTTTGACCACTAAACATAGCTCTTAACATAATAATCTCCTCCTAAATTTATATTATTTTATATTTCTGATATTTCAATAATTTTTTCTGTACTATATTTTTGACCGTTAATTAACACATAAAATTGATTATCTTCAAATTGTACAGCATCAACTTTTCCACCATCCAATCCCCCAATTTTTTCTTTTTTTCCATCTCTATACGTATATACATCATATTTGTATTCCCCATCTGGTAATTTCACCCCGTTTATTCCCACTCCATCCCAATTAAAAGTTTTCATTCCTTCCTCTTGAATACCTAAATCTTTTGTAAATACCAGATTATTTTTTTCATCATATATATCTACATATACTTTTGTTGGTTCTTCTAGATTATAAATAACAGCATCTGAAAATCCACCCGTTAAATTAATTTTATTATTTTCCACAACTACTGTTTTACCTATAAGATTAGAAGCTTGAACTTTAAATAAATTCATTTGTGAAGAAACCATTTCTTGAAATGATTTACTCATATTCATTATTTGTTCAGTTGATGATAGTTGTGACATTTGTGATATAAATTCTTTATCATTCATTGTATTTGTAGGATCTTGATATTTTAATTGTGTCATTAATATTTTTAAAAATGCATCTTTATCTAACTCCTTTTTAGGTTCATTGTTTTGCACAGGAGTTGAAAAATAATTCAAATTGTTAATACCATTAATCATAACCCTCACCTCTTAGAAGTTCCCAAAATTGTTTTCTTCTGTTTTTTCTTTTTTCATTTTCTTTTGATAAATCTTCATCATAATTTTTTGCTTGATTTTTATTTTCTTCATCTTTCTCTTGATATTCTTCATTTGTATCTTTAAATTCAGACTTTACTGAAAATTCCACTTTTTCATATTTTTCCTTTAAATTCGAAATTAACGGTTCCATCCTTTTTTCAATTTCCTTTTTATTTTCATCATTTTCTAAATTAAATTCTATTTTTATATTTCTTTGTGATTTTATAATTGTTATTTCAAGATTACCTAAATCAGGTGGATTTATTTTTACAACTGTTCTTTCAAAATATTTAGGAATATCATATACTTTTTCTGTTATATTACGCATTTGTATTAATAGCTCTTTCGGCGATACTGTTTTTATATTTGCATTATTATTACTTAAATACTGATTGTTAATTACTACAGTTGGATTTAAATAATTAATGTTACTTATAAACTTATTCACAGGTTTATTTTTTAATAGTTGTTGATTATTGTTAATTAGCAAATTGTTTGAATTTTTATATTTGTTTATTTTATATATTATTGAATCTATATACTTAAATATTTTTCTTGCACTAACATTCTCATTTTTTTTGTTTAATATAATTTCTTCCTTACTATTGATACTTTTTTTTATTTTTTTTCGTTTAGACATTATATTTTTCGACATATATCTATAAATATCCTTTACTTGTTCTGATGAAAACTTTTTTGCTATTATTAAATCAAATTTTTTATCAGAATATAATGTCATTTCCCCTTTACTATTTTTCTCAAAATTTCTTATTTTATTTTCAATTATATTTCCTAATTCTTTTCTAAAAATTTTACTATTACTTCTACTTTTTAGTTTTTCATTAAATTTAAATAGTTTAAATGCATCTTCTTTTGTGTTTTCAACATATCCTACTAATCCAGTATTGAACTTTATTCTTACAACTTTATTGTTATAATTTTTGCTAAAAAGACCTTTTATATTTTTTAATGATGTTTTATAAAGAATCTCGCTAAAAATAGTAGTTTCTTTATTTAATTCAATTTTTTTCTCTACTTCAAATTTTAATCCTTCTATTATTTCTCTTAATTCTTGTATTTCTTTTTCTATCTTTTCTGGTAGTTTTTCTTTTGTATTTATCATTTCTTTTATTATTTTGTTTGTCTTTTCTTTTATCTCTTTGACTTTTTTTCCTTTTTCTTCTGTGTTTATCCCTATTTTTATTTCCTCTTTTACTTCTTCTTTTATCTCTTCTTTTTCTCTAACTTTATCTTTATTTATTCCTTCTTTTTTTGGTTCCGATTTTATTTCTTCTATTATTCCTCTTAATTCCTGTATTTCTTTTTCTATCTTTTCTGGTAGTTTTTCTTTTGTGTTTATCATTTCTTTTATTATTTTGTTTGTCTTTT